>DROX01000066.1 GCA_011321725.1 Nitrospirota bacterium
AGGGCGTTAGCAGGATATTCCTTCCCAGCTTTACCAATATGTGCCAGCCAGATGACAGGTATGAGAAGGGACATGCCTGCCCGCTGACCCAGAGCTTTCCCTACCAGGTAAGGGTTGCCTTTCCAGAGGCAGAGGTAATCACCCCGGTGGTGAACCTGAAGGAGGGGGAGAGGTACCTCTTCAGGGAACTGAGACGCATATTCAGCCCCTTCGGGATCAGGGCAGCAGAGATAGAAGAGGCAATGGCAAAGGCCTCGGAGGCCCAGAGAGAGTTCCATCAGGCCATAAAGGAAAGGGCTGACCAGGTCATTGGCAGCATTGACAGGACCACCATAGTCATAGTTGGCAGGGCCTATAATGCCTTTGACAGGGGGGTGAACCTTGAGATACCCCAGAAGCTTTCCACCCTTGATGTTCTGGCTATCCCAATGGATTTCCTTCCCCCTCAGGATATCCATGACGACTGGCCTGATATGTACTGGCGTTCTGGCCAGAGGATCCTCAGTGCTGCCAGGGCGATAAGATCAAACAGACATCTCTATCCCATATTCATTGGTAATTTCTGCTGCGGGCCGGATTCATTCATACAGAAGTACTTTGAAAAGGAGCTTGGTGACAGGGCATACCTGCATATTGAGATAGATGAACACAGCGCCGATGCCGGTGCAATAACCCGTTGCGAGGCATTCCTTGACAGTGTGGAGGGACAGATCCGCTCTGGCAGGACAAAGAGGGTAAAGAGATTTATCCCGAAGAAAACAGGGATCGTCATAAGTGAAAATGGAAGAAAAAGGACAATCTTTGTGCCACCCATGAGCGACCATGCAAGGGCCATCTCTGCTGCATTCAGATACTGCGGGATACCCGCAGAGGTGCTGCCTGAGACGGATGAGGAGGCCATCTCGCTGGGCAGGCGTTTTGTCTCCGGCAAGGAGTGTTATCCCTGCACGGTCACCACAGGGGACATGATGAAGAAGGTGCTCTCATCAGACTTCAGGCCGGAAGAGTCGGCATTTTTCATGCCCTCCGGAACAGGACCCTGCAGGTTTGGTCAGTATAATCTCTTCCAGAGGATGCTTCTGGACAGCCTGGGCTTTAATAATGTACCCATCTTCTCCCCTGTGCAGGATGTTACACTCTACAGGGACCTTGGCATTGTGGGCTCGGATTTTGTCAAGAGGTCATGGCAGGGGATAGTGGCATATGATCTACTCTTAAAGCTTCTTCACGAGACAAGACCCTATGAAAAGGAGGAGGGTGTCACTGACGAGCTGTACAGGCACTATTTAGTGGAGCTTGAAAGGGCTGTTGAGAGCAGAAACGGAAGTCTTGAATCCCTGCTAAGGAAGATCAAAAAAGACTTCAGTGCCATACCCAGGGTGAAAGATAAGAAGCCCCTGATAGGGATCGTGGGAGAGATCTTTGTGAGATCAAACAGGTTCTCAAACGAGGATCTGGTGAGGAAGATTGAGGCCCTTGGTGGTGAGGCCTGGCTATCACCTGTTGATGAATGGATATACTACATAAACTATATGTCACTGAAAAAGGCGATCAGGAGGAGGGACTACAGAGGGGCTTTGCAGTTTTTTATTAAAAGGTTTTACCAGAACCGTCTCTCCCACCGGTATGAACACCTTTTCAGGGATATACTAAAAACAACCCCCGAGCCTGACATCAGGGAGGTACTTGACAGGGCTGCACCCTACCTCCATGAATCCTTTGAAGGCGAGGCAATCCTCAGTATTGGCAAGGCAATAGACATGATACAGAGGGGCGCACAGGGTATCATTAATGCAATGCCCTTTGGCTGTATGCCTGGTACCGTGGTTACCGCGATCATGAGGGGTGTTTCAGAAAAATACAACGTTCCATCAATCAGTATCCCCTACGATGGTACGGAATCCTCCACAACACAATTGCTCCTTGAGGCCTTTATGGAACAGGCGTGCAGAAAGTTGTAGAAATAGGTTATAATTACAGACCTTTTGGCCAGGAAGGCCATGAACAGGTCAGCCCTGCTTTGCAGGGTTGGAGCTGGATAAACCTAAAATAGAGGAGGTGATGGAGTGGGAAGTGTAAAAAAGTGGAGGAAGAAGAAGATCAACAAACATAAACACAAAAAATTAAGAAGAAAGATGAAACATAAAAGATAAAGGGGTTTAAATGTTAAAGGACGAAAGGCTTCTTCAGGATAGAGTGAAGATTCTTGAAAAGGAGATACAGACGCTCAC
>DROX01000067.1 GCA_011321725.1 Nitrospirota bacterium
AACCGGCCACACATGAAAATAGGCCCCCCTTTTCTGACCCACCCCAAGGGCCCCCTTTTTAAGATACAAAGCCCATGCCCAGTCAGGCTCATACATACTGGTGGTTGAAGACCAGTATCCCTCCCGAACATCTTCAAAGGGATGTCCTTCGGGTAGTGCCGGGCTGTGGGTGCTGCAGTCAACAAGTGTTTCAAGTTCATTTGTATTTGGCAGACGCCATAATGCAGTAGTTCTCCTGCCTGCATTAAGTTCCTTAACAATCAATAATGCCTCCTGCCATGTAACCGTCTTTCCTGCAAGGTCTGCCCTTTTAAGCCAGCACAGGTTGGTTAGTCTGTCAAGCACCACCTCACCATGCACATGAAACCTTGGCACAGGCCAGTGAATTCCATATTGAAACTCTCCATCATGCCCGGTACCAGAACAGGGAACCTGACGCCCATCCTGATCAAAACATCCTCTTTGTCCTGTGGCAACAAGCACCGAAGAGCCCCTGCCCCTTACCGGCCAGAGAAGAAAAAACTGTCTTTTTTCACCATAAAACATCCTTGCACCTTCCATGTGAATATACCAGGAATAAGCGGGATTGATTGCGGCTGTGGTGGATGTCCAGTACCATCCACTGAAGACATTTTCAAAGGGATGATTCTCCGGTAATGCTGGCTTTTTCGTTTGATGGCTGACAAGGCTTCTGAGTTCTCTTCTGTTGGGCATACGCCAGTCTGAATAGCCAAAGGCTCCATCTCTGTTCATCTTCTCAATGTATTCAAAGGCCTCCTGCCATGTAAGCGGTAGTTCTAAAGGATTTGCATTCCTGGTCCATACAAGACCGGTGAGCATGTCCAGGACGGTCTGGCCCTTACGCTTAAATCGTGGCTGGGGCCAGGAAACACCTTTTTTGAACTCCCCATCCTGTCCGCTCCCAGGACATGGAATTTCACGACCAGTCGTGTCATGACAGGTTATCTGACCAGTCTGAATGTAGCCTCTCGGGTTCATTTAAAATCCTAATATTTAACCACAACATGCTCAAATGGCTGCCGATAAAATAAGCAACAACGATCAAAGGTAAAGATTAAAGAAATTAAATCCCCTCATCTGAAATAAGCGTTCAATACATACTGCTGCATCATCCTCTGGGTATTGAAAAAGGAGCCGTTGAATGCAATGGCATGTCTCATCACCTCAATATATCTCTCCCTGTTCTCATAAAACATGGGTATGATAATATATTCAAGCTTATCATAAAGTACCTGCGCATCCCTCAACCTTTCGTTGCCTTCTGTGCCATCGTTGTTTCGTTCTCCTATTGACCAGCCTGTTACATTTTCAATATGGCCTTCCAACCACCAGCCATCAAGTACACTCAAGCTGGGAACCCCATTCAGTGCAGCCTTCATTCCGCTTGTGCCCGAAGCCTCCATGGGAGGATGGGGAGTATTCAGCCACAGGTCAACACCGGCTACAATCATTTTTGCCAGCTGCAGGTCATAGTCCTGGAGATATACAACCCTTACATGGTCATTCAATTCTTCCCTGAACCTGAAAATCCTCTTTATCAGTTCCTTGCCTTCTGTATCCTGAGGATGTGCCTTGCCTGCACAGATCACCTGCAGCTTCCCCACTTTTTTGGAGATGGCCTTTAAACGTCCGATGTCCGTGAAGAAAAGATCAAGGCGTTTGTAAGGTGTTGCCCTGCGGGCAAATCCGACTGTGAATATCTCCATGTCCATCTCGGCCCCTGCCCTCTGATTCACATGGTTTATAAGCGTCTCTTTTGTCCTCCTGTGTGCATTGAACACCTCTGTTTTCGGTATACCAAAGGCCTTCCTCAGGCTGAAGTTGTCCTGTCTCCAGCCAGGGATATAACGGTCAAAGAGTTCCTGAAATGGTGGTGATGCCCATGTGGCAGCATGAACTCCATTGGTTATAGAATCAATGCTGAAACCTTTAAACATCATTCGGGAGACCTCACCGTGCCTTTTGGCTACCCCATTGACATAGTGGCTTAGATTGAGTGCAAGATAGGTCATATTCAGTGCATGGACATCCTCCATCTCTGATACCTTCTTCCCCTCCTCAAGCACATGCCTGGCCAGATTCAGGCAGAAAATATCCTTCATCTCCAGAAATTCATCCCGCTGCAACACCTGTGCAACAAGGTCAAGAGAGAACTGGTCGTGTCCTGCTGGTACAGGTGTGTGAGTGGTAAAGACGCACCTTCTTCTAACAGCCTCAATATCATCACGAGAGATGACATCCCTTCCTGCGCTACGAGCCTTCTCATCAAGCAGCTCAAGTGTAAGCAGGGCTGCATGGCCCTCGTTCATATGAAATCGCTTTATATCATGATGATCCGTGGCACGGAGCATCTTCACCCCGCCGATTCCCAATATCACCTCCTGACAGAGACGATAGTGGTGGTCTCCACCGTAGAGATAGTGTGTGAGTGTGCGATCCCATTCGGAGTTTTCCGGAAGATCGGTATCCAGCAGGTAGACAGGAACAATATGGCCGCTCAGTCCTTTTACCTCATACTTCCAGGCGCGCAGATGTACTGTCCGTCCCTCTATCATTACGGCAGTTCTCCGGGGTACCTCCTGAAGAAAGTCCTCTATATTCCATTGCACAGGCTCCTCCTGCTGCCAGCCGTCCTGCTCAAGTCTCTGGCGAAAATACCCCTTTCTGTAAAGAAGGGTGATGGCAACCATTGGAATCCCCAGGTCAGCTGCCGAGCGGATTGTATCTCCTGCGAGCACCCCAAGCCCTCCGGCATAGGTGGGCATTCCTTCATCAAGGGCTATCTCCATTGAGAAATAGGCTATTGATTCATCATTCATATTTCCTCTCTTTTGTTTTTAATTATCAGAGAAGTGGCTCATTTTAACTTCAAAAAACGCGCATTAATAGCCACCACCACTGTACTGAGAGACATGAGTACAGCGCCCATTGCAGGGCTCAAGAGTATGCCATATTTATAGAGGACACCTGCGGCAAGGGGGATGGCAAAGCTATTATAGCCTGTTGCCCATGCGAGGTTCTGTATCATCTTCCTGTAAGTGGCCTTTGCAAGACCAATGATTGCCACCACATCAAGGGGATTGCTTCTTACAAGGATGATATCCGCCGTCTCTACCGCCACATCAGTACCCGCACCTATGGCTATGCCCACATCTGCCTGTGCAAGGGCAGGGGCATCGTTAACACCATCGCCTGTCATTGCCACGACCAGCCCTCTTGATTGTACCTCCTTTACCTTTTCCGCCTTTTCATGGGGAAGGACCTCGGCAAAGTAATCATCAAGTCCCAGTTCTTCCGATACCCATCTGGCCACCTGACGGTTGTCACCTGTGAGCATCATGCACTGTATACCCATCTGTCTGAGCCTGGAGACCGCCTCTTTTGATTCGGGTCTTATTATATCAGCCAGCGCTATGGCACCTGCCAGTTTCCCGTCAATAAGCACAAACACCACTGTCTTGCCCTGTGATGAGAGTTTTTCAATCCTTTCATCGCTCATCTGGATACCCTTTTCCCTGAGATATCCCGGGCTTACAACCATTACATTCCTTCCGTTAATCCTGCCTTCAGCTCCTTTGCCCGGGATGGCCTTGAATCCATCCACTGGATAGGTTTCCTTTGCAGCCTCTACAATCCCCTTGGCGATGGGATGCTCTGAGTGTGCCTCCACAGAGGCGGCATACTTCAGGAGTTCACCTTCTTCTATTTCCTGGAATTTGATAGTATCAGTCACGCCGAACCTGCCCTGTGTGAGGGTGCCTGTCTTGTCAAATATTATGGCCTGGATGTTCCTTCCCCTTTCAAAGGCAGCACGGTCTCTTATCAAAAGACCATTCTTTGCAGACAGTGCTGTAGATACTGCAACCACCAGAGGCACCGCGAGCCCCAGGGCATGCGGGCATGTTATAACCATAACGGTCACTGTCCTTTCAAGGGCAAAGGCAAAGTCCTTGTTCATTATGGCAAGCCATATAAAAAGCGTTACAGCACCGCCTGAGATTGCAATGATGGTGAGCCAGAAGGCTGCCCGGTTTGCCAGGTCCTGTGTCTTTGATTTACTCTCCTGTGCCTGTTTCACAAGGTCTATGACCTGGGACAGGAAAGAATCCTTGCCCGTCCTTTCAATCTCTATCACAATTGAGCCCTCTCCATTTATGGCCCCACCTATCACCTTTGAGCCTTCTTTCTTGGAAACAGGCATGGATTCACCCGTCAGCATCGCCTCATTTACCGAGGTCTCTCCCTTCACAACCACCCCGTCAGCGGGGATCTTCTCTCCTGGTTTGACCAGGACCCTGTCACCAGTCTTCAGCTCGTCAAGTGCAACATCCACTATGCTTCCATCAGGCATGATCCTGTGTGCCTCCGAGGGCATGAGCTTTGCAAGTTCCTCAAGTGCACGGGATGCTCCCATGATGGAACGCATCTCAATCCAGTGTCCAAGAAGCATGATATCAATCAGTGTGGCCAGTTCCCAGAAAAATACCTTGCCCTCCAGGCCGAACACAACAACACTGCTGTATATGTAGGCAGTGCTGATTGCAATGGCAATAAGGGTCATCATCCCCGGGTTGGCTGATTTTAGTTCATTAAATATACCCTTGAGAAAGGGATATCCACCATAGAAGAAAACAAAGGATGAAAGGCCAAAAAGGACATAGAGATCACCAGGGAAGGCTACCGCCTCCTTCAGTCCAAGAAATCTCTGTACAAGGGGAGACAATGCCAGTATGGGAATGGTTACAACAAGGGATATCCAGAACCTTCGTCTGAAGTCTGCCACCATATGGGCATGGTGGTCATGATGGCCCTGTGCCTTGTGCTCTTCATGTCCTTTATGATCCATCTTTTCCATGGGCATTTCATGTTCAGTATGTGCCATTTCCCCATGGGTCTTATGGCCACTGTGGTTATGCTGGTGCTCTTGCACAAGCCCTCCTTTCTTTATTGAAGTTTCTCTTTCTTTCTCCTTCTCAGGTCCAGCAGGTACTGCCGTGCTGCCATTGCTGCCTTTGCTCCCTCACCTGAGGCTATGATGATCCTCTTCCCATATGCATTAGTGACATCCCCTGCAGCGAATATTCCAGGGTAAGATGTGGAACAATCAGGGCCAATAACGATCTCTCTCCGTTCGTTCAATTCACAGAGGCCTGAAACAAGAGATGAGTTTGGCTGAAGCCCTATTGCTATGAACACACCCTTTGCAGGAAGTTCCATGGTCTCATGAGAGGCCATCTTTCTTATCACAACAGATGAAA
>DROX01000068.1 GCA_011321725.1 Nitrospirota bacterium
TAGGCTCATTGGGTATATCCTCAGGAAGACCTACATCCTTGAAGGGCACCCCTGAAATATACAGCCAGCTTGTACCGCCTGCCTCATGTTCGCCGTATATATGATCAATGTAGCGTGACGGGTTTCTTAAAATCTTCCTTCTGGCAAGCTTCAGCAGATCCTCCCTTCTGCCAAAGGTAAGTGCACCTGTGGGACATGCCTCAGCACATGCAGGGATCTTGTTCTGCTTGATCCTTGGATAGCAGAAGATACATTTCATTATCCTTGGTCTCAGTGCGCTCTCATAATCATAGGCAGGCACATAGAAGGGACATGCAATCATGCAGTATCTGCAGCCAAAGCATCTGTTCTCATCATACAGCACAGCACCCTCGGGTGTCTTTGTATATGCATGGATAGGACACGCCGAGAAACAGGCAGGCTCATTACAGTGGTTGCACTGGATCTTCCTGTATACAGGGCCGCTCCCTTCAATCTCGTATCTGTTTACCACTGTGTAGGCCTTTGCCGTGGGCCTTCGTAGCTCCTCAAAAACCGTGGCATCATCAAAGGGCGTATCTGGTCTCGGGAGATTGTTTACCTCATTGCATGCACGCTCACAGCTCCTGCAACCAACGCACAGGGTCAGATCCACGAGCATGCCATAGCTGTTTTTGTATCCCTTTATGTTCTTATATGCAGATGCAGACCCTGCGGAACCAACGATCAGAGAACCAGTAACAACTGACAGTGTCTTCAGAAAATCCCTTCTACTAAAGGGTTCTTTAAGGATAAGACCATTTTCTCTCCTGTCTTTGCTCATAGATACCCTCCTTTACCGGGTTTTCTTTGCATGACATAGCTGTGTGCATCCCTTTGGGTCCTCACCGATCATTCCCATGCCCTTGTGGCACTGAAAGCACTTTCTGTGGTATGCAACCTTGAGGCCCGGCATGTTTGGTGTTTCAGGGTCATATTCACCGTGGCAGCTATCGCAGCTCATAAATGTACCCGAAAGAGACTTCTTGAAGATACTCTCATCAAGGCCATGACAATTCTTGCAGGTCTCGGCATTGGCAGGATGTTCATGATGGCAGGTAATACACCCTTCAGCAATCTGGCTGTGGGTGGCATGGTCAAACTTTACAGGTCCATAGATATTTGAAATGCTATCAAGCACTACAACATCAGGTATCTTCAGGGCCACAGAAAGGGCAGTAATAAAAAGGCTGACAGTTACAGTGATAAAGATTGCCACAATCCTCATAACCATCCTCCTTGAAATGTGATATCACAGGTGGTCTTCCACCACCTGTGATAATGAAGCGTGGCTGTGATTATTTTTCGCTCTCTTCGCTCTTTTCAGGTTTCCCTTCTTTCTTTTTTGTCCTGCGCCCTGCAAAGTATGCCTCCATGGGCCTCCACCTCAGGGTGCTGCTCACACCGGCAAGATTGAGTAGTCCACCAATTGCTGTGTACATTATGGCAAAGAAGAAACCTACAGGCAGCATTACCACATAGGCAAGTCCTATGAATGGTGCAGCCACAATCTTACCCACTGTCTTCAACACGCCCTTCACACCGATCCGTCTCAGATAGGCCACATCCTCCTTTAAAGCCTTTCTCAGCCCGCCAAAGGGCTCGGGCTCAAGCAACTCCCAGAAGATTATGAATGCGCCAATTGATGCTATTGCTATCAGATACTCCACGCTTTTGATATGGGTGATAAAGTCAACAAGTGTGTTCATCTTTCATTCCTCCTTTCCTCTGGTTTTTCTTCACTCCTATGGGTTATTTCTTCTTTTTACCCTTTTTCTTCCGGCCAAGGAGGTAGGACTCCGTTGGCCTCCATCCATAGGAGATAGTCTTTCCTGCCACATTGATTACACCACCAATGACCCTCTCTGTTACGAGACCCAGGAACGTTGCAACTGCAATAATGGGAAGTGCAATTACATATACAAGACCTACAACAGGTGAGGCAATAAGGATCAACAACTTTTTAAGCCTATTGTCTTTTCTTTCTTCTGACATCTTCATCACCCCTTTCTTCTCTTCTTGATTCCAGTGTATCAGATACTAAAGGAGGATACAATTGGAAGGACTTCCTAAATGGGATAGGAATTTTTTCCTATTTTCAGGGGAAAGATATCTAAAAAGAGGGCTTATTTTGATATACTCTCGGCAATCCTGAGAAGTTCAAAGGGAGGTGCCTTCAGGGCTATAACCAGCCTGTATCTGTCTGCCTGCCATGAAAGCCTGCTGCATGGCGAACCATCCCCACAGGTACCAACCTCAAGCTCTCCCTTCACATTATTAATGGAATAGGAGGTCTTTTCCTTAACTTCAACAAGCTCAAGCTCTTTTCTTCTGTAATATGCCCTGCCCTCTGTCTGGATTATCAGAAGTGCAATCTCACCAGAATCCTTATCACTGTACTCTGAAATAATGGTCACGTAAGGACTGCTCTGTGCAAAAATATGCGCTGGTGGCCAGAGCATATTCTGGGGAAGATAGGCTGGTCTGAAGATCTCTTTGATATTCAGGACCCTTTCAACCTCCTCATAGCTCTTGAATTCCCCGAGATACCCTTTATGCAGATTGCCTGATATAAGATTCATCAACTTCAGTAGCCCCACAATGGCTACCACCAGGATAAGGAAATAGAAAAACCCCTTAAGTTCCCTGACCATTGTTCTTCCTTCAGACAATATAGTAGTTGATTATCACTATTGATGAAAAAACCGCCAGAAACTTGATCCAGAACCACCTCACGCTCTTACCCTCACCCATAACCAGCCTGTCAATCCTGCCTTTTATCAGCATGTTATGACTGTACTCCTCAATGCTTTCAAACCCCTTCCTTCTGTTGTCCTTTAATGATTCTTCTTGTATGTAAAACTTATTCAGCGTCTCAACAAGGACATCAGGTCGCTGGGTCCAGGAGATTGCAATATCATCACAGATCTTCTCCTCTTCCTCAACGATCCTTCTGAACTCTACAAGGGTTACTGGATTATAAAACATGATCACCCTCAAAAAAAACACAACTATCAAAAGGGGCCGTCTGTTTCTTATAATATGTGCAACCTCATGGGCAAGAGCTGCTTTTAACTGTTCATCATCCAGATCATCAATCAAACCCGTTGTTATATAGACAACAGAGTTTCTTCCGGTGGTTGAAAAGATCAGATGGTCCTCATCCTCTATTACAGAAACATTGACATCCCTTTCAGGCAATGCAGCTAATGCCCTCATGACCCTTTCCTTATAATGGGGATCGTCAGATTGTTCAAGTTCTTCATTGCCTGATTCCATGAACTGTTTTACCACTGGAACAAACTCCTGTATCAAAAAAACCACCACCGTAAGGAGGATAATAATAAATAGAATTATACTGACCGGCACCTTTCCCCATATTTCAATGGTAAGCAACCTGGTGGTATCAAAAAGCGCCTCATTCAGCCTGAAATAGGTGTTTCCCCTCTCAGGATTTACTACCTGATAGAGAGGAAAGGATACCACGGGAAAGGCAACAACAATAAATCTGAGCCTCTGTCTTAAAGAGGGTTTTTCAATCCTCCATATTATGAGTGCAAAATCAACAATTATAACAGCTATTAATGAATGAACGAGTGATTGGACTAAATACTGTCCCGGGAAAGAGTTTAAAAAATAAAATATCTTCATGATCAAATAAATAATTTTTTACTACTATTGTATCATAACAACCATCAGTACCTGCCCCAGGAAGCCGTCTAAATAGTTGGTTTCTTGCAAAACCTGGAATCTATATCCACTGGAAACAATCCACAGAAGGAATTTTGGGCCTTGCCCCATCAGGACAGGATGTATATGGTGCCGGAGGCCGGACTCGAACCGGCACGGAGCTAAGCCCCGAGGGATTTTAAGTCCCTTGCGTCTACCAATTCCGCCACTCCGGCAGAAGGGAAAGTATTTGATTTTAAAACTATTTTTTTGTTTAAGTCAAGAATCCGAGCTTCCTCAAAAATAATCTACACGAAAGGGTATTGTTTCCTCAGAATTGACAAAATGGGCAACCATCCCTTAAACCTACAGGATTTAACACCCAAAATCCACAAAAGGAGGTTATCAGGATGGTTGCCACAGTCCCAAAAGGAGTATACACCATGAAGAACCGTTATGTCATTATCAAGCACAATGCTAAGGCATATCAGAAGGCCACAAAGAAGCAGAAGGCACAGATGCTTGATGAACTTTCAGAGCTTCTACAGATGAACCGTCATTACATAGGTTATTTACTTAGGAACACAGGCAGAGTTGTTTTCAGGGAAGGTAAAACTGTGGTAGTAACAGATTCCACAAAGGATACCATACATAGAAGGGGCAGAAAGAGGATTTACGGTAAAGATGTTCTCAGGGCATTAAAGAAACTCTGGAGGATA
>DROX01000069.1 GCA_011321725.1 Nitrospirota bacterium
ACTGTTCATCCTGTACGAAACCATCAGCCTCTGTAAGGAGGCTCTCTATCTCCACTGAGGTATCAGGGAACTGAAAGAAATCCCTCTCCCTGACCTCCATACCTGAAACATCCTCCTGTGATGTATCCCCCGGTACGGTCTCTGCTGCTGCGAACATTGACTCCTCTGCCTCTTCCTTGAGGGTGATCTCATCCCCCGTCTCTTCAATTTCGTGAATATCCTCATTGATGAACCTGGCAAACTCCTGGTAATCCTCAAAGGCATCAGACAGTTCAGATTGTTCCTCTTCCTCCTGTTGCTCCATCATGAGCCCCTCTGCTTCATCAGGAGCAGCCACATCTTCTTCCTCCTCGGTTGACGGAAAGGAAAAACCTGGAGATTGCATATCTAAAGCCATGCCTTCGTCCCCTGTTTCATCCTTCCGGGGTATCTCCTGGGGCATCAAAAAGGACTCTTCAGGTGCTACAGGTTCCTCCCTGAGGCTTTCCTCAAGCACCTCCAGCTCCTGAGGCTCTTCTTCTACATCTTTGCTCTCCTCTGCAACCTCTTCAGCCCCAAGTTGTGGCCCTTCTTCCTCGTGAACCCCTTCTGACCCCTCTGTTGGTGCCTCAGCCCTCTCACCCTTCAGCTGACCAAGTATCTCTATTGCCTCATCATCAAGGGGATTGAGCTCCACAACCCTTTCATAATGCTCTATTGCCTTCTCAGTAAGACCCATGTCCCTGTAGATCTCGGCAAGCTTCCTCTGGGCAAAGAGGTTGTCAGGAACTGAATCAATTACCTGTTCAAGTTCCGTCCGTGCCCTGTCAAGCTGACCCTTCTCTATGTAAACCTTGGCAAGTAATACCCTGGCGCTGGTATATGTGGGGTGTTTTTCAAGACCCTCCTGGAGTATCCCGATCGCCTCATCATACATACCCTCTTTTCTGTACTCCTCGGCAAGGGGGAGAAAGAGCTTTGAATTCGGATCCTTTTCAAACCTTGCCTTCAGCTTCTCAATATCCTCTACAGACATGCACTACCTCCCTTGGGGTTGCAATTATTGACAATTTTTGTCAGTCAGGGATGACACAAATTGGTCGTATATCACCTCTGCACATTCCTCTTTGCTCATCAGCGGGAACTCCACAGGGCCACTCTTACCACAGTTATTGATTATAAATATACGGTTTGTATCATATCCGAAACCTGCTCCTTTCAAGGTTACATCATTGAATACAATAATGTCCATCCCTTTCTTTTTCATCTTTCTTTTAAGTTTAGCAATATCCAGGCCAGTGTCTGCAGAAAAACCGATGATCTTTCTGTCGCCCTTGTGTCTCTTGAGGGATGAAAGGATGTCCCTTGCAGGTGCAAGCTCTATTGTCTTTACCTCTTCCTTATCCAGCTTGAGGTCATGCCTCTTCTTTGGGGTAAAGTCCGCTGGTGCAGCAGCCATAACAAGCAGGTCAGCCCAGGGGAAGTACTCCTTTACAGCACTGTACATCTGCTCAGTGGTCTCGACATGGACTGTCTTGATGTTGTTACATCCTTCTGCATCAGCCCCTGTTACAAGGACAACCTCGGCACCTCGCCAACTTGCCACCCTTGCAAGGGCAAAACCCATCTTTCCCGATGATGGGTTTGATATGAACCTGACAGGATCAATGAACTCCCTTGTGGGCCCTGCGGTAACAAGCACCTTCATGCCCGCCATATCCTTTGGATGAAGTGCATCCTTTATGGA
>DROX01000070.1 GCA_011321725.1 Nitrospirota bacterium
CGAAAAGGCTTAAATATCAATGTGTTACTACAATGCCCCCGTTCTCCTTTAATCTGGAGGATTGCATCCAATCTGTTTTTATACCTTACACAATGTATACCTGCTTTGATACAGAGAGAATCTGTTCATCCCTTAATAGAAAAACAGGGTATCTTGATTTTCAAGGTTCCTGTTTTCTTCAATATCACACGATACAGAGCAAAAAGGAGGAATCAAAATGGCACTTGTAAGGAAAGACGGAGGAGCAAATACCACAGCTACACAGGACAAACCATTTTCAACAGCCACTGTCCGCGAGGCAGAGTTGCAACGAAAAAGGGCACGTACCCTTGCAAAGCAGCAACAGGTTGCAGAACGTATCGCCGCTGCAACAAGTGAACTTGCTTCGGGAATCAATGAGGCCTCTTCTGCAGCAGAGGAACTGAAACGTGCTGCAGATCAGATATCTGCCGGAGCAGCAGAGTCTTCCGGGGCTGCTCAGGAATCCCTTGCTGCCTTTAAACAGGTGGTTGATGCCATCAGCCGTCAGCTGCAGAATTGCGAGGATGCACAGTCCAGGAGTGAGACAGCCCAGAAACTGGTGCTTAGTGCCAGTGAAGAGATCAAGTCCCTCGTAAATAATATAAACCTGGCTGCTGAACGCCAGATGGCATCGGTACAGATGGTCAGTGAACTGGAACAGCAGGCTGCAAATATCGGTGACATAGTCAAGGCAGTAGGCCGAATTGCCGACCAGACCAACCTCCTTGCCCTAAATGCAGCCATAGAGGCTGCAAGAGCAGGTAAACATGGCAAGGGCTTTGCCGTGGTGGCAGACGAAGTGCGTACACTCGCAGAGACATCGGAAAGGAGTGCCAGACAGATACAGGAGCTTGTTGCCCAGATCCAGAAAGAGGTAAAGGTTATAGCGGAAGGGATAAACAGTTCTGCTGAGACCGTACAAGGTGAGGCTGAGAAAGGAAAAATAGTAATGTCACAACTGCAAGAAATAGGAACAGCAATGGTAGAGATGGTCAGGGCAGCACAGGAGATAGCCAGTGGTGCTCATCAATCGGCTGCTGCAGCACAGCAGGCACTCAAGGGCTCTGAAAATATTGCAGCAGCTGCTGAAGAGCAATCTGCTGCAGCAGAAGAAACAACCAAGACAATTGCCGAACAGACGCAGGCTCTTGCCGAATGCGAACAGGCTGCCCAGAGTCTCTCTGAGCTTGCTGAAGATTTGAAAAACTCCACAGATATTGCCAAGAGTGCCGAAGAGGTTGCATCAGCAGCCGAAGAGCTGTCCTCAGCTGTGCAGGAGATAAACAGGGCTGCTGCCCAGATAATGGCTGCTTTAGAGCAGATTCGTAAAGGTGCCGAGGTGCAGGCAGCAGCTACGGAGGAGTCCTCTGCGGCGGTCTCACAGATAGAAAAGGGATTGGAGATTGCACAGAAGAGGGCAGCTGCATCCGCAGAAAAGGTAGGAGAGATGGTAAAGCTATTGGAGAAGAACAAAGAGGCAGTAAATGAGTTGATCTCAGGTGTATCTGTCTCTGTTGAATCGTCAAAGACAATCCTCAAGCAGGTAAAGGACCTTGAGTCTGTATCCAGAAAGATTGACAAAATAGTGGATGCTATTACCACTGTATCCATCCAGACCAATATGCTTGCTGTAAACGGGGCAATAGAGGCTGCCCGTGCAGGAGAGTTCGGAAAAGGCTTTGCGGTTGTAGCCACGGATATTCGCAATCTTGCTCATGACTCAGCTGAAAATGCCGACCGAATCAAGGACCTTGTAAAGGCAGTACAGGATCAGATCAGTGTTGTAAGTCGTGACATACAGGAGATTATGGAGGCAGCGGTCAAGGAAGCAGAAAAGGCAAAGTCAGTTGTTGTAGCCCTTGAACAGATAGATACGAGCATGGCGGAAGTTGACAGAGGTAGTAGCGAAATCCTTGCAGCGGCAAACGAGATAGCGGCTGCAATCGCGCAGGTAAAGAAAGGGGTGGAACAGATAGCCGCTGCTGCTCAGGAAGCTGAGAAGGCAACTGCCGAGGCTGCTACAGCAGCAAAACAACAGGCCCAGGGTGCTGAGGAACTTGCTGTTGCAATTGAGGAGATAGCATCCCTGGCTGATGAATTGCAGAGTACCTGATAGTAAGCGACAAACATAACAAATCTATAAGGAGGCAACAATGGAGGATAGATGCAGCAGCGAAGTAAATGATTTAAGGGATAACATTGTGGATGAGACAGATGACCGGAACCAGTATGTAACTTTTGTCGTGGGCGATGAGGTCTTTGCTGTGGAGATGTCCCCTGTACAGGAAATAATCAGGGTTCCTGAAACAGTACATGTGCCCCTTGCCCCACCTGCACTGGAAGGTCTTACCAATTTGAGAGGCAGGGTCCTTCCAATTATCAGTCTGCGTCGTGTATTTGGTTTTGAGGATATACAGAAAGATGATGCCTGTAGGGCTGTAGTGATCAATATGGGCCAACCCATCGGTTTTGTTGTAGACAGGGTCGCCAGCGTGGTATCTGCTGATCCCTCGCAGATAGAAGATATCAAGGGCATTAGCTCGGCAGTAGATACAGAGCTATTGTCGGGTCTTATAAAGGGGGTATCGGGATATGAGATGATAATGGTCCTTGACTTCAAAAGACTGATGGAGCAGGAGTTTTCCGAGATAGAGGCCCTTGTAAATGCTACACCCATAGTTAGAAATGGCAATGACTCTAAAAATGAAAAGGGGGATGAAGAGCTTAACGATGAACTCCATTTAGTCAGTTTTGAAGTGGCCCAGCAGGAGTATGCCTTTACCATTGAGAGTATTCAGGAGATAGTGCAGGTCCCGGAAAACATTGTACATGTGCCGCGTTCAGCCTCCCATCTGGTGGGAATCATAACCTTAAGAGATCATCTTCTGCCGGTAATATCTCTCAGGGGACTTTTCCATATGCCACCTCAGGAGATAAATGAAAAAAACCGGATAGTAGTTGTTACTATGGGCAGTGTTTCAGTGGGTTTGCTTGTGGATGGTGTGAATGAAGTGCTACGCGTCCCCAGGGCTGTTGTTGAACCCGTGCCAGCCATTCTGACACAGGATGGACAGATGTCTGACATCTCCGAGATATGTCGGCTTCAAGAGGGTAAACGTATGGTCTGCATTATTTCAGCCAGGAATCTTTTTCAAAATTCCGCTATTAAGGAGGCCTTAACCGCCATGGAGACGATTAAAAAGGATGATATGGATTATTCAGCAGACAGTGAATATGAAAACGAGGATGATGAACAGATGGTGGTATTCAAGCTGGATAATGAGGAGTTCGGTGTCTCAATTGAAAGTGTACAGGAGATAGTTCGCGTGCCTGATGAGCTTACCCATGTGCCCAGAGCTCCATCATTCGTAGAAGGCGTGATAAACCTGAGGGGAACGGTTTTACCTGTTATTGATCTTCGCAAAAGACTGGGTTTGTCCGAGGTGGAACGGAACGATAGACAGCGTATTGTGGTCTTTTTGATAAAAGGGGTGCAAACGGGTTTTATAGTTGATTCTGTGACAGAGGTGCTGAAGATTTCAAAAGAGTCCATAGAGCCTGCACCAAGACTCTCGGATGAACAGGCTCAACTGCTTCAACATATTGCGAATCTCCAGGGAGATGATCGGATTATCCAGATTATTGAACCTTCTCACATCATAGAGGAGTCTGAGCTCAGAGATATATCTTCAATAACAGTGGAGGAGGCGGCATGATAAAACTGCTTATTGTTGACGACTCCGCGCTGATGCGTCGTCACCTTGGCATGATTTTTGAGGCTGAGGGTGATTTTGAGATAAGATTTGCAAGAAACGGTAAAGAGGCTGTGGAGGAAAATATAAACTTCCAGCCTGATGTTATAACGCTTGATATAAATATGCCAGAAATGGATGGATTAACAGCTCTATCATTGATAATGACAGAGCGTCCTGTTCCAGTGGTAATGGTCTCATCACTTACAGAGGAGGGTGCTCTTGCCACCTTTGAAGCCCTGAATCTGGGTGCAATTGACTATATTGCAAAACCTGGTGGAACCATATCACTTTCCATAGATAAAATCCAGCAGGAACTTGTTAGCAAGGTGCGTGCAGCGGTGAAAGCACGGATAAAAAAGAGACCCGCTCAAGATCTTATACATCGTTTGAGAGAGGAACGCAAGCGACCAAAAGCTGACAGGGTAGCTTTCCCTCGTGAGACAAAAGAAGGAGGACTCGTTGTCATAGGGGTGTCAACAGGAGGCCCCCGCACACTGGAAGACATTTTGTCTGTACTCCCAGCTGATTTCCCCTTTCCCGTGCTTGTGGCCCAGCATATGCCTCGCAGTTTTACCCGTCCCTTTGCTGAACGCCTGAACAAGCTCTGCATGATGACAGTGACAGAAGTGAGCAGACCTGTGAAGGTGGAGCCAGGCAATATCTATATTGCCAGAGGGGGTGGTGACATGGTACTCACAGAGAGAAACGGTAGACTGACATTGATTTCAAAGCCAGAGAACCCTTCCTTTCTCTGGCATCCCTCTGTTGAGGTTCTGGGAAGGTCAGTGCTTGATCAGTACAATCCGGAGAAGGTCATTGCTGTTTTACTCACCGGGATGGGTAATGACGGAGCCGAGGCCTTTGCAGAGATTAAAAGGCGGGGTGGCCGTACAATTGCTGAATCAGAGGAGTCAGCCGTGGTATTTGGCATGCCTGCCGAGTTGATCAAACGGGGAGGTGCGACTCTGGTGCTTCCAGCTGAAAAGATTGCAAAACAGCTTATGGCTTGGGCTGAACGATAAAGGAGGTCTGTTATGGGATTTGTTAAAAGACAGAAGGAGGAAAGGGCTGATGTCAACGAGAGAGTTTATGAACGCAATTGCGATGGCTTCAGTGCACAGTTAAAAGACCCTGATCCTGCCGTGAGGCGATGGGCTGCCCGGGACATTGTTGAATGTCCCGGTGCATCAACGGTGCTTCTTGAAAGGCTTGAGAAGGAAGAGGCCATAGAGGTAAGACAGGCAATATTCACATCATTAATCAATATAGGAGACAGGGATGCAATAACAGGGCTTGTGGAGTGTTTAAGAAGCGAAGATGCTGCCCTGCGTAACGAGGCGATAGAGGCGATGAAGCAACTTCCAGAAGGAGTATCTGCAATCATAAAGGAACTATTGAAAGACGATGATCCGGATGTCCGTATCTTTGCAGTGAATATACTTGAGGCGTTAAGTCATCCTGATGTGGAAGAGTGGCTTATTGATGTTATAGAGAGTGATTCCCATGTTAATGTCTGTGCTACAGCGGTTGATCTGCTTGCAGAGATAGGCACAGAAAAATCACTGAACTCGTTAGATAAACTCAGGACAAGGTTTTCTTCAGAACCGTACATACAGTTTGCGGTAAATATTGCGATTGAAAGGATTACAAATGGGCAGTACCATGATAAATGATATCAGGATCAGTTATGAGGACTTCCAGAAATTCAGAGAATACTTTTATCATAAGACAGGTATATGGTTTGATGAATCCAAGCGATACTTTGTGGACAAGAGACTTGTTGAGCGTATTGCCGCAACTGGTATGTGCAACTTCAGAAGTTATTTCACCATGCTGCGTTTTCAGGCGTCAGGAGATGAACTCCAGAATCTCATCAACTCCATGACAGTGAATGAAACATATTTTTTCAGGGAGGAGTATCAATTGAAATGCCTGGTAAAATCGGTTCTGCCAGAGATAACGGAAAAAAAGTTTGACAATTTGCCAATACGAATATGGTCTATTCCCTCCTCATCCGGTGAGGAGCCTTACTCTATTGCCATATATCTTCTTGAATACTGGGAAGGCATAAATCACTGGGATGTGGAGATCATATCTTCTGATATAGATACCAATATGCTTCACTGTGCAAGAAAAGGGTTTTATTCTCATCGTTCAGTACAATACTTGCCTGCTCAAATCTTACATAAATACTTCAGAAATACAGATGGTGGTTATCAGATAAGCGAAGAACTGAGAAACGTCATTGAGTTTACACGTGTTAACCTCTTTGATCCCACTGAGACAAAGAGTTATCGTAATTTTGATATAGTCTTTTGCAGGAATCTGCTTATCTACTTTGATGATATGTCCAGAAGACAGGCAGCTGAGAACCTGTATGATGCCATGAAACCGGGTGGTTTTATCTTTCTTGGTCATTCAGAATCAATGAGTAGAATCTCTCCACTCTTTAAAGTGCGCAAGTTTGCTGAAGCTGTAGTTTATCAGAAACCATATTATAAATCGGAGGTATGAGGATGAAGCGTATCCTTGTTATAGATGATGCTGCTACTGTACGAATGTACCATAAGAGCATACTCCGATCAGAGGGTTATGAGGTGGAAGAAGCCATTAATGGAATAGAGGCAATTGAAAAGGCGCTTAATGGGCACTTTGATATATACATTGTGGATATCAACATGCCAAAACTTGATGGTTACGGATTTTTGAAAGAACTGAGAACACTGGAGATCCCTCAGGCCCCCGCGATCATGGTGTCAACTGAATCAGATGATACAGACAAAAAGAAGGCTTTTACCTGTGGTGCAAATTATTATCTTGTCAAGCCTGTTAAACCTGAACAACTGGCAACAATTGTAAAACTACTTATCAGAGGTGAGTGATGAATCCTTTGCTGGAGCAGTTTCTTATTGAAACAAGGGATTTCTTGGAGGGGATCGGTGAAAAAGTCATAGAGCTGGAAAGTGCATCTGATGATGCGGTGTTGCTCAATGAACTCTTCAGGTTAGTGCATACCCTCAAGGGCAACAGCGGACTGTTTGACTTTCCCGAAATGACCCGCGTGCTCCATGCATCTGAAGACCTGTTGGATGCAATCCGTTCAGGTAAGATGGTTTATACAAGAGAAGTTGCCGACTATCTTCTTGATGCCATGGATTTTGTATCCATGCTGTGCGATGAGATAGAGGCAGAGGGAGCGATAAAGTCAGATCATGCAGAAGAGTCGTCAAGGCTTGCTGCATCTATAAGAGACCTGATGAAGGATGTCAATCCTGCCATACCTCCAGAAGAAATAACAGAGACTAAAACCACAGAAGACCATCATGTTATCGCGCGGGAATGGCTGTTGGCTATCCCAGAAGATGCACGCAGGGAGGCATATCGTATGGGAAAGGAGGGAAGTCCGATCCACTATATTCAATACACTCCCTCTGAGGAATGTTTCTATCAGGGCGATGATCCTTTCTATTTGGTCAGGCAGATTAGAGGGCTATTGTGGCATGATATTATGCCCAGGCGCCCCTGGCAGAAGCTACAGGAGATGGATGCATATGCGTGTAACCTTGTATTTACAATGCTTGTTGTCTCTTCCAGAGAAGAGATTGCCGAGCATTTCAGATATGTAATGGATCAGGTTGAGATAATCCCTCTTTCGGATAAAGATCTTGAACTTCTCTGTGAAGACCGGAGTGACGGGGGTATTCCATCATCACCACAGAGTTGTTCCAGCGCGGAGAAATACAGAGAAGATCAGGAAGGTTCCTGCTCGTTGACAGGCACTGAAAGGTCACTCCTTGCCGATATACTCAGAATCCAGAAGGATATACTTTCTCTTCCTGATAATGTTGAATGGTTCAAGGGGAGGTTAAAAGCAGTGGCAAGTACATTTTCTGCATGTTGTGTGCAGATTGGAAAGAAAGATGCCCTTGCTGAACTTGAATCATCTCTAAAGGAGGCTATCCTGGCAGCCAGCCCTGAGCCGTTACAGGTATGGTTTGATAAGCACCTCAGCATGTTCCTTGATTCGGAACCCGATGTGGAGATTACATTAAGAATGAATGACACGGAAAAGAGAATAAACTCTCTGGCATCAAGCCAGATGACCACCGGTCATGTATCAAAGGACGGAGGTCCCATAAGCTCTGAAAATGCAGGCTCAGCAATGACAGATAAGAACTCCAAAGGACGTGCTGAGAATCGCACCACCTCAAGAGTTCTTAAGGTTGACCAGGCAAAGATTGACCGCCTTATGAATCTTATCGGTGAAATGGTTGTGTCCAAAAATGCATTACCCTATCTTGCATCCAGGGCAGAGGATGTTTATGGAATCCCTGAACTGGGTCGGGAAATAAAGTCTCACTACATCAGTATAAACAGGATAGTGGAGGAGATGCAAGATGCTATCATGCAGGTGAGGATGGTGCCAGTGGCCCATGTGTTTCAGAGATTCCCACGTCTGGTTCGTGATATCGCAAATAAACTCCAAAAGGAGGTTGAGCTGATAATAGAGGGAGAAGAGACAGAGGCGGACAAAAATATCATAGAATCTCTTGCAGAGCCCCTGATACATATAATTCGCAACAGTCTTGACCATGGCATTGAGCTACCAGAGGAACGCATTAAAGCAGGGAAGCCTCCAAAAGGAAGGCTTGCTATCAGGGCGGTTCAGGAATCAGACTGTGTGGTAATAGAAATCTCCGATGATGGCAGGGGAATTGATCCTGAACTCATAAAACTCAAGGCCTATGAAAAGGGGATAATAGATGAGGAGACATTGGAGTGTATTACAGACCAGGATGCGGTCAACCTCATAATGGCTGCAGGCTTTTCAACATCTGAGACGGTATCGGACCTCTCAGGCAGAGGGGTAGGGATGGATGTGGTCAGGAACGCTGTTGAAAAGGTTAAAGGTAACATAAAGATTGAGAGCGAGAAAGGAAAAGGGACACGGATAACCTTATCCCTGCCACTGTCAGTTGCGGTAACCAATGTGATGATAGTGAAATCGGATGGGAGAAAATTCGGGGTGCCCATGGATACGGTTGTAGAGACTGTTAGGATACCAGATGATGAAGTCTCATCAGTAAAAGATAAACGCGTAGCAATTCTGAGAGATCAGGTGGTTCCACTTTTTAATCTCAACGATCTGCTATGTATCAACAGTCCTCAAAGACTGAATGAAGAGGGAGAACTTGCGGTGCTTGTGGTGAGAACATACTCCGGCAATGCGGGAATAGTGGTGGATGAGTTTTATGAGACCACAGACATAATCCTTAAACCAATGGAGGGGATACTTGCTGGTATCAAGGCGTATGCTGGTACAGCCCTTTTGGGCGATGGCTCGGTATTAATTGTATTAAATCCAAAGGAGCTGGTGTAAATGGCAATTGAGTTTCAGAATAAGAAAGCTATATTCAGAGATATTGTGACCGTGGATGAGGCTGAAACCCTTCTTGAATGGCTTCAGCAGAATCCCGATGCTGTAATTGACCTGTCATGTCTGTCTCATATGCATACAGCCTGTCTCCAGGTATTGATGGCAGCTGATCCTGATTTTTCAAGCTGGCCTGAGGATGAGTCACTCATGAGGTGGCTCCGGTCAGCATTTAAAAAATAAAAGGAGGGCATATTATGGTGGCAAAGACAATTATGATAGTAGATGACTCACAGACAATGATTATGAGTCTCAAGGCAACCCTGGAGATGAATGGATTCAGAGTTGAATCGGCTTATGATGGACTGCAGGCCCTGAACAGGCTTAAATCAGGTCTGAAACCGGATCTGATCATCACTGATATCAACATGCCCAATATGGATGGTATTGAGTTCATCAAGAATGCCCGTATGGTATCGGGGTTGCGTTTTACACCAATCCTGGCCCTTACTACCGAAAGCCAGCAGGCAAAGAGGAACGAGGCAAAAAAAGCAGGGGCTACAGGATGGCTCGTGAAACCTGTTGCAGGACCTGATCTGGTAAAAGTCATAAAACAGGTATTACCAGGGGCTTAGCGTACAAAAGGGGAGGAAAGAGAGTGGATAAAAAGTGCGTTTTCACAAATCTTTTAAAGTTTCAGGGCAGGAGCATACAGGAGGAATGAGCTGTGAGGGTTAAACAGGGTTTGCCATGTGCCAGGTTGGATAATATTCATACCCCCTATGTAAAAATAACGGTTATATTCTTTTGTGCCGTTGCCCTTGTTTCTTTTCTTGCCTATCTACTGTATCCATACCTGCACGCGCTGTTTAAGCTGTCGCACAGACTTGAAGTCAGCATGGTTATAATATCTGCATCTGTTGTTATCTTTTCTGTAGCTGCTATGATCACAAAGAAACATCTCAAACATGTCTTCAAGATAATTTCTATCCATAACCAGTGTGCTACACAACACTTGTTCATAAGAAATCACTATAAGCAGACTGTTGAAGACATCCCTGATTACACCAATCTGCTTTGCAACCAACTAAGCGAGGCAGTTGCTCAGACAGAAGAGGATGTGCTGAATGTGGTGGATAGGTTGGTGAATATCCACAATGAAAGCAAGTCTCAAATGGAGCGCATAGGATCATCCACAGACAAAAGCAACGAACTCATTTCAACCATGCAACAGCAGGTAAAACAGAATGAGGAGATCATCAGGGTGCTTGACAACTTTTCGCGTGTCCAGTCCGCACATCTGGAGGATAACCTGAAACGCATCCAGCAACTCTCTGATGACATAAAACAGCTGAGTCCTCTGGTTAACATTATAACCGAAATTGCTGATCAGACCAATCTGCTTGCCCTTAATGCAGCCATAGAGGCTGCCCGTGCAGGAGAGGCAGGTAAAGGCTTTGCTGTGGTGGCTGACGAAGTGCGTAAACTTTCCAACAAAACCAATGAAGCTGCAAAGGATATCGCAGATCGGATTTCAAAAGTCACAGAACGTGTACAAAGTGAGATTAAAAACGCCTTTC
Source organism: Nitrospirota bacterium (assembly GCA_011321725.1). Lineage (GTDB taxonomy): Bacteria > Nitrospirota > Thermodesulfovibrionia > Thermodesulfovibrionales > JdFR-85 > JAADHP01. The sequence goes on from DROX01000070.1 coordinate 10,731, forward strand.
AGGTACTGGAGAGAAACAGAAAAACCAATGAGTTCAGGAGACTCTCCGACTCATTGAGAGAGATTGAAAGCCGCTTCGGAGATACTGCCAGTATCCTTGAAGAGGTAATACGTGGCATTGACGAGGCAAACAGGGTAATAATGGATGAAGTTTCTGCTGTGCTGGGTGAGATACAGTTTCAGGATGTTTTGCGTCAGAGGATAGAGCATGTAATAAATGCCCTCCAGTTGATGAATAATCTTGCTGGTGAAACACTCAGCTGGTTGAGTGGTGACAGTGATGCCGTTCCTGAGCCTCTGAAAAGCCATATGGACGAAATAAGAGAAAAGTATGTAATGTACGAGCAAAGGGTTGTGCACAGCAGAGTTACAGGTGATCCCCTTTCAATCCAGGATGAGAGCGGGCCAAAGATTGAACTGTTCTGAAGAGAATGAGATGCTCAATCATTAATCCTGCCACCAACGATTGTTAAAACAAAGAGTAGCAAAACAAGGACGAATCCCTTCTCATTCATCAACTGAACTCCTTCATGCAACGTGCTACTATCTCCTGGAACTCCTCTTCTGATATGTCCTCATCAATAAGGAGGTTCCCCTCTTCATCCCTTTCAATCTCCGTGATCTCGGGATATCTTCTCCGTAGAAGTTCAAGCTCTATATACTGTCTCTTTAGAAGATTCAGGAGCCTCCTGTTTTCCTCCTGCAGGTTGTACTGTTCTATAGCCTTGCGGAGGGTAAGGATAAGTTCGTAGTCCTGCCATGGCTTTGTGAGAAATCTGTAGACCTCGCCGTTGTTCACTGCCCTGATGGCTGCCTCGGTGCTTGCATGACCTGTAAGGATTATACGTATCACATCAGGATACCGGGTCTTTACAATGGCAAGGAATTCAGAGCCTGACATCCCTGGCATGCATTCATCTGATACCACCACCTTGATGGCCCTGTGTTTAAGTATCTCAAGGCCGTCTTCAGCTGTTGTGGCCATGGCTATCTCATAGGGTTCATCCATGAGGAGCCTCTTTATGGAGGATAGTATGTTGGGCTCGTCATCTACTACCAGGATGGTATCCTTCATAACGCCTCCTATCTCCTTTTCATCCATACAAATACCCCGCTTCTTGAGGGGTCTATCCTGCAGTACCGTTTGATGGCTTCAATGTGTGTGGTCTTTAAGACAGTTCCCTTTTTCAGTAGCAGAAGTCCTGTGCCGCTGTGAAAGTCACGTGAGACAATCATGCCCTGGGTTAATTTCATCGGTGAGAGTTCAAGCTCAACATAATCACTCCTGGGGAGTCTGCCGGCATAGAGTTGCTCTGCCGGGGTAGTGATATATTTGAATAAGGATGGGTCAAAGTCGCGTCCGAGCCTTTTCTTGACCTCTGTCAGGGCAAGTTCCAGCGCATTGTCAGCATTGTATTTGCTGATTTCACGATCCAGGAAATCCACAATGCCTATTATCCTTGCTCCTAGTGGTATCTGCTCTCCCTTCAAACCGTCAGGGAATCCTGTGCCATCGTAGTTTTCGTGGTGGTGTCTGATAAGGAGCCCAGCGTTGCGAAGGTCTTCTATCATGTCAATGGCAGATTGTCCCCTCACAGAGTGTTGCCTGTATATCTCAAACTCATCCGGAGACATCTCCTCCGGTCTTTTTTCAATAAGCAGGTCGGGTATGGCAATCTTCCCTATGTCATGTAGCAGGGCAGCGACCATGATGTCTTCTATATCCTTGGAGTTCAGTCCCAGTGTCTTTGCAATCTTCACTGAGAGGTCCGCTACATTCCTGGAGTGGCTTTTGGAGCCCTTTTCTCTCATCTCCAGCAGGGTTGAGAAGGAAAAGATGGTGTTCTTGAAGTTGTTCCGCAATCTTTTGTTGAGGTTTTCAAGTTCTTTGTTCTTGTTCTGTATCTCAATCGTCTGCTGCTGGACATAGTACTCAAGCTGTGAGTTCCAATGCTTTAACTCCTGGTTTTTCTGTTTTATCACCTCCTGGAGTTGCTTGTTTTCCCTGATAAGCCTGTACTGTCTTACCCCTTCCCTGACCGCATAGAGCAGTTCATTGTCATTCCATGGTTTTGTGAGGTATCTGTATGCTCCTCCCCTGTTTATGGCGGCAATGGCTGCACCCACGTCAGCGTATCCTGTGAGTACCATCCTGATGGTATCAGGTGAGAGCTTTCTTGCCATTTCAAGGAACTCTGCCCCGCTCATGCCGGGCATCCTCTGGTCAGAGATTATCAGTGCAATGTCGGGGTTGTCCTTCAGGACCTGCAGGGCCTTCTCCCCCGAGTCTGCAAGGAGGACATCGTAGTCTTCAGTGATGAGGAGCCTTTTCAATGAGCTGAGTATGTTCCTCTCGTCATCAACAACAAGTACCTTATCCCTGGTGTTTGTGGTTGTCGCCATGGTCTATTCCTTCTGATCCGTTCTGCTGATTACTATTATCAATCCTCTCTGTCCGTTCTGGTACTTCATGAAGACACCCCTTATGCTCACCTCTCTGCCATTGAGTATGATATGACCCTCAATCTCTTTGTTGGGCTCCTTCAATGTACTTATAAAACCAAGGAGTTTTTGCGGGAAGACCTCTTCTGATGGAAGCCCGATGGGTTCAAACTTCAGCCCCATCAGGTCTGCAAACCTCCTGTTTGCCTGCACAATCAGGCCTGATGGGTCTATACCGGCCACGCCTACCGGAAGGGCATTGAGAATGTTTTGTGCCCGCTCCATGACCATATTCTTGAAGACCAGCTCCTCTGTCCTTTCCTCAACGAGTTTCTCCAGGTTCCTGTTGATCTCCTGGAGCTGCATGTTCTTCTCTTTCAGTTCCTTAGCAAGCTTTCTGTTGTGCTTCTGGAGGAAGTACTTCTCAAGTGCGTTCGTTACGGTGACCCTCAGATCGTCATCATTCCAGGGCTTGGGTATGAACTTGTAAATCTGTCCCTCGTTTATAGCCTCAACTACGGATCCGGTATCTGCGTAACCTGATAGGACGATCCTGACAGTGTCGGGCCAGTTGTCGTAGACCGTCCGCAGGAATTCCACCCCATCCATCCCGGGCATCCTGTAGTCAGAGATCACCACCTGCACAGGCTGTTTATTCTTCAGTATCTCAATGCCCTCCTCCCCTGATGAGGCAGTAAGGATCTCGTAGTCATCATCAAGAAAGACCCTCTTCAGTGATTTCAGGACATTGCCTTCATCATCCACACAGAGTATCCTTATGTCCTCATCATAGTTCATGCTGAATAGGCCCTCCGCCTCTTCCGTATATGAAATCAGTACCTGTAGATTTTATCGCCCGGAATCGGGAAATCCTTTAATCACCCTTCAGGGGCTTTGTTTTACAGGTATTTTCACTGTAAAGGTTGTGCCCCTTCCCGGTTCACTTTCTACCGTGATCTCTCCTTCATGTTTCTTTACGACGATATCATAGGCAATGCTGAGGCCAAGCCCCGTCCCCCTTCCCACCTCCTTTGTGGTAAAAAAGGGCTCAAAGATGCGGTTTTTTACCTCCTCTGTCATGCCGCAACCTGTATCTGTGACAGCAGTGTAAATGTAACCCCCATCATGCCAGGTCTTTATGGTTATCTCACCCTGTTTCTGTATTGCATGGGCTGCATTTACAAGGAGGTTCATGAAGACCTGATTCAGTTGCTGTGGGTTGCAGTATGTGGCTGGTATGACACCGTAGTCCTTTACAACCTTTGCCTTGTATTTCAGCTCGTTCCATACGATATTCAGTGTGCTTTCAATACACTCGTTTATATCTGCCATTGTCTCTTTGGCCTCATCCACCCTGGAAAAGCTCTTCAGGTCACTCACTATCTTCTTTACCCTCTCTGCACCGTCAAGAGACTCCTTTATCAGCTCGCTGATATCCTTCAGGATGAAGTCTATTTTTAACCTCTGCCTCTCTTTATTCATGTGTTCAGAGACCTCAGGCGGCAGCGCCTCTTCAACGGTATTTAGATACTCTGTGAGCCTTTTCAGGTACCTGGAAAGTGTGCTAAGATTTGAATAGATAAAACCCATGGGATTGTTTATCTCATGCGCCACTCCTGCAGCCAGCTGCCCTATGGATGCCATCTTTTCATTCTGTACCATCTGGCTCTGGGTCTGTTTCAGTTCATCAAGTGTGCTGGCCAGTTCCTGGTTCTTTTTCTTGAGTTCGTTAGAGAGTTTATTCAGCTCCGTTGTTTCATGTAGTGTAATGACATTCGTGATATCAGTGCCGATATCCTTCAGGGTGAGGTGGTATGAGTTCAGGGAAAAGGTCCTCCCCGTTGCTCTGTGGATGAGTTCTACGGAGGTGTTGAAAAGGGTCTCTGCATCAAAGCCGGATATCTTCAGTAGCTCCTCCCAGTATCTCCCCACTATCTCCTTGTATGTGAGTCCTGTAAGCTGGGAGAGTCTCTGGTTACACCGGACGACACGTCCGCTACTGTCTGTTAAGATGATTATATCATTGAGACAGTCAAGGCTGGCTTCCCACTCCCTCTTGGCCCGTTCCACCTCCTTGAAGAGTTCTGTCATCTCCAGGTGTTTCCTGAGCAGTTCCTCCTCAATCCGTTTCTGCTCGGTGATGTCCTCTCCAGAGCTTAGCGTACCATCAGGTAGTCCGTTGTCGTCTCTTAAAATTGAGGTGAACCAACGTATAATCCTTAGGTTGCCCTTGCTGGTTAATACAGGATTCTCACTGAAGATTACCGATGCGGCATTCCCTGACATTTGAAGTCTGAAGAGCCTCCTGCTTTCCTGTCGCGAGTCCTCCGGTATAAAGTTATCAAACCAGTTTTTGCCCACTATCTCCTCTACAGAAGCCTCAAGTATCTCAGCGCCCTTTCTATTTATCATCTTTACCCTCTCGTCCGGTCCAATGGCTAAAAGCATCACACCTGCCACGTTCAGATATGTCTCTGCCTCCTTCTTTGCCCTGGTCAGTTGCCTTTCAAGCTGGAGACGATGGGATATATCCTTTATAACAGTGGTGAAGTACAGGGTGTTGTTGTCAGACCATCTTGTTATTGAGATCTCTATGGGAAATTCGCTTCCGTCTCCCCTTCTTGCCATTACCTCAACGTGTCTTCCAAGGATGGGATGTCCATCCCGTTGCACCACGGATTTTATCGCCTCCCTGTGTTTATCACGGTATCTTTCCGGTACAAGGATGTCCACGTCCTTCAGTAGCATCCGCTCTTTTTTGATCTGGAATACCTCCTCAGCCTTCTGGTTGCAATAGACGATCTTTCCCTCTCCGTTCACTGTTATGACCGCCTCTGAGAGGGTATCCAGGATATTCTTCAGTTGTCTTTTTGCCGAGGAAAGGACCCCTTCTTCCGTATTTAAGATCTTCTCTATGCTATGGCGCATCTGCATATATATATTTATCGGACGATTATGGCTGGAACTTTACTGAGATTGACAGTGAGGGCAAGATTCCTCTGGTGAGTTTTTGGAGAAGGCATCTGCCACCTGAATCACGGCGGCAGATGCCAGGGGTATCATTTATAATGACAATCCATCAGACACCTACCGTGGCAGGCCTCTCTTCTTTATGCCTCCTGTCAGGATGCCTTCTGACAGCACCTGTGAGAGCGGCCTTGAGGCTGTCAAGATGTCCGATGATTTCCTCACTTAGATGGTCGACACGTTCAATCAGCTCAAGTGCACGTGTCCTGTCACCACGCTGGTAGGCCTCAACAGCCTCCCTTGCCACCTTATGGATATCCTTGTGAGGGTTTTCAATCTCACGGTAGTCGGTATAGGAACCACACTGCTGTGCACCCTGACCATAGTACCACTTGCCGAATCTGCAGGCTGTATGGTCTGTCAGTTCAGAGGGATCAATGTGCTCACCACTATAGTACATCCTGTAGAGCCTCTGTACCCAGTTCTTGTGAGCTGTCTTAGCCATCTCTATCTCGTTGACAGGGTTTTCTGGAAGCCTGAACTTTGAGCTTATCTTTGAAAGTGTGAGTATGGCATTACTGAGATGGTCTGTCTCGGTGATGGTCTGTCTTGTGTTATCCAGGAGCTGCCTTGATACCTCCACGGTGCCCTCTATGGTCTGGCTTATCTCCTCAGCTGTTGATGACTGCTGCTCTACAGCTGCAGCAATGCTTGTTATCTCCTCTTCGGAGAGTTTTGCATGGTTGACGATCTTTGAGAGTGCCTCGGTGGTCTTGTTGACAAGGGTTATGGATTCATTGACCTTGCTCTGGGAAAGGTCCATCTGGGAGGCTGTCTTTTTGGATTCTGACTGTATGTTCTTGATCGTCTCGGCAATCTCACCTGTTGCCTTCATGGTCTTCTCGGCAAGCTTGCGTACCTCGTCTGCAACCACAGCAAACCCCCTGCCATGCTCACCTGCCCTTGCAGCCTCAATGGCAGCATTCAGTGCAAGGAGGTTTGTCTGGTCGGCGATGTCATTGATCAGGCCAAGAACCTCGCCTATCTGGCCTATCATTGAGTCAAGTTGTGTTATCATACTGCTCAGGTTGTCAGTGGCCCCTGCAAGCTCATTCATGGCTGAGATGGTCTGCTGCATGTCAGCCATTGCCTCCTCCGCAACAGATGTCACAGCCTTTGATATCTCGGTGGCATTCGCTGCATTTTTGGCAATGTCCATGGCTGTCTGGCTCAGTTCCTCTGTAGCAGTGGCAATCTGTTCGGCCTGTCTGTTCTGCTCGTCAACCCCCTTGATATTATTATTCAGCTCGGTCCAGACCTTTGCTGTAGCCACTGAGAGGGCGGCAGAGACAGCGATGAGGTTGTTTACTATCTCCCTCCATGAACCTGTAAGTCTGGTTAGGGAGGTGCAGAGCCTTGTGATCTCGTCATGTCCGCTGCAGGATATCTCAGGTGTGAGATCATAGTTTGCAAGGATCTCTGTCTTATCTGTAATGGTGAAGAGACGTCTTATGATCCCCTTTCTTATATAGACAAAGACAGCACCCACAATAATAATAGAGATAATGAAGAATCCTATAGCAGTGTTTCTCAGTCTGTTCATGGACTTTATAGAATCAGTCTCCATCATCTTTACAGCCTTGTTCATCTCTTTGAGCAGCTTGATGGAATGGGCATTTATGGTCTCTATCTCCGGGGCAGAGAGCTTCTTCCCATTAAACACGGGCTCTATCATTGTCCTGAAGTTAGTCCAGTGAGTCTGTACCTTCTGGAGCTGTGCCTTTATCTCTGGATCCTCTACGGGTGGCAGACCGAGTTCATCATCTCCATTGAGAAGCCCTTTAAGGGTCCTTTCAAAGAGGTTCATTGTGTTGATGCCATCCTCACGGATACCAGCACCAGAGTTTACCATCATAACCTCTTTTGTGAGCTTCTGTGTTAGCATCCGTTGCCGTCCTGCAAGATTGATGACCCTCCCATGGGATTTGGAACCATTGATCCATGTCTGGATAACAATCAGATTGCCAAAGAAGCACAGGGCAAAGACCACCAGCACTGCTATTATCCTGGCCTGGATTCCTTTCATAAAGACCTCCTTTAATGATTCTAAAGTTCTAATTACCAGGTAACCTATTTGTAAGCAAGTTCCTACAATTTATATCGGACTTTTTTACGAAAACTTTAAATTTTTAATGGATTTATTTAAGAAATATGCAGGATTATTAATCTGGTTTATCTTGGACAGACAAACACAGTGACAGCAGACGACCGGATCACCACAGCCACGTGGCAGGGAGGAAAGGGCCGGAAGAAAGGAAGGAACCGGTTTCTGTATGGATTATCTCGGCGATGCTGTGAGAGGGTATTGAAGGATTAATTTAAGGTGTCCCTCTTTTTTGTCTTCCACTGAAAATTGCCCACCTATTGATCCTATCCATCCTTCAAGGGTGGGAATGTCAGGGTGTGTGAGAAGTCTCTGTATGTCTTTTGACGAGGCCTTGGCATCAACTGAAAAAGAGATAGCCATTCTGGTCTTCCCGGTACCCAGCTTGATGGCGATCCTTGATGGACCTGTCTCGCATACAATTAATGAGAGGAGAGCCTTAACCGTTCTGTACAGAATTATTGTTGCCTCCAGATCATATGCAGGGACCTTGTCCTCCTTTGCGTCAAGGTCAATGTCAATCCCTGTTCTGGTCTTCATACTCCCACAGAGCCACTGGAGGGCTGGAATGAGTCCAAAATCATATAGAAGCGAGGGGCTCAGTTCAGCAATGCTGTCCCTGATGGTTTTGATTATACCGCCTGTTAGGGTCTGTAATTCCTGGTAATCCCCTTTGCGGATATTGTCCTGGATAGCTTCAAGCTTCATCTTCAGGGCCACAAGGGACTGCCCTGCCTCCTCGTGCATAATGGATGCAATCTGCCGTAGCTCTTTCTCGTACAGTAGTATGGTATTTGTCAGTACCGAGAGGTTTTTGCCTCCTGGAGTCAAGACCTTGGTTTGAGAGCCCTTCTTTTTCATGCTCTTCCCCTCAATATCTCAATGGATTCCAAGGCCCTCGTTACCCCTCTTGCCGGGAGAATACAATATCAAGGGATAAACAGAGAAAGCAGAGCCATAATTATATTGTATATCAAAGAGGCCAGGGGGATTACAAAAAATCTTGTCAGCCCAAGGAAGATGAGGGCGATAACAATAAAAAGCCCGTAGGGTTCAATGCGGTTGTATTTCATCTCAAGCTCCCTTGGTAAGAGGCCGGCAACAATCCTTCCACCATCAAGGGGCACAATGGGGATGAGATTAAAGGCCGCAAGGTATATGTTCATTACAATCCCGTACTTCAGCATGGCTGAAAGGGGAACGAATATCTTCTGTACAACCACACCGGGCACCATGGCCTCAAGCCACATGAGTGCTGCCATAAGCAGGCCGGAGAGAAAGGCAATCAATATGTTTGCCAGCGGCCCGGCAGCAGAGACATATATCATATCCCTTTTGGGATTGCGCAGGTTGAAGGGGTTTACAGGGACAGGCTTTGCATAGCCAAAGGTGAACTGTCCATGGGTGGAGAAGAAAAGCAGAATGGGGATTATCACAGTTCCAAGGGGGTCTATGTGTGCAAGGGGATTCAATGTCAGACGTCCAAGACCCCTGGCTGTATTGTCACCAAACCTGTATGCAACACAACCATGTGCAACCTCATGGAAGGTGATTGCCACAAGGATTGGCAGAGCTGCTATTATAAGTGATCTTATGAATGAAAGATCCAAATATTCCTCCTGACGTAGATTTAACGACAGAATCCACAGAAAAATAACATCTTCTAATAAACTTTTCAACCACAGAGTTCTCAGAGAAAATCTGAGGCCTTCATTAAATAATAACTGAATATGGTAGGAAGTTACAATGATATTTTGAGATTTTACACCCCCACCTTCATCCTCCCCCTTCAAGGGGGAGGTGTGGAGGGGGTGGTCTTTTAAGACTTAAGTGTATAGATAAGGGTCTTGATGCCCTCAGGCCTGACCAGGGAATCAACCCGACAATCCACCCTGTCTCTGAAAAGCAATTAGGCATAAAAAATGCTTATAAATTTATAAGTAAAACAGTTATAATAATGGTGTTCAGGATTGAACTTTTTGTTTTATAGTAACTTTATAGTAGAAAAGTAGATTTCCCGGAAATTTTTTTTGTTTGCTTCTGTGTAAAAATGTAGCAACGGGTTGCCTGGAAGAGAAAAGTCCTGATGGTTGTTTAAAGGAATTGACCAGGAAGGGCGATAAGGTTCAGGGTGAGTTCAATGCCAGAGATACTACAAAAGAGGATCTTGAGAAGGCCTGATGTCTTTTATTACAGGGTTGCGGCACCCCTTATCTCGAGGAAGGCGCAACCGGGCCAGTTTGTAATTATCAGGCTCCATGAGCATGGAGAGCGGATACCCCTTAGCCTTGCAGATATCTGTCCCGAGGATGGCACCATCAGCCTTGTGGTAATGGCAGTGGGTAAGACAACCACTGAGATGTCCCTTTTAAAGGAGGGTGATAGCATCAGGGACCTATGTGGCCCCCTTGGTAAGCCAACACCTGTTAGATACTATGGCAGGGTTGTGCTTGTGGGTGGAGGCTTTGGTATCGCTCCACTGTATCCAATAGGCAGGGCTATGAAGGAGAAGGGAAACGATGTGATCACCATCCAAGGTGCAAGAAGCTCTGACCTTATAATCTATCGGATGGAGATGATGAGTGTCTCTGACAGGCTTATAATCACAACGGATGATGGTTCTGAGGGTCTGAAGGGAAGGGTTACCGATGCCTTGAGGATACTTCTTGATGAAGAAGGGGCTGATCTTGTGATGGCGGTGGGGCCTGCCGTAATGATGAAGGCTGTGTCCGGGCTCACCCGTTCCTATGGTGTAAAGACAGTGGTGAGCCTGAACCCCATAATGGTGGATGGCACGGGTATGTGTGGTGGCTGCAGGGTGCTGGTGGATGGCAAGACGCGTTTTGTCTGTGTTGACGGCCCTGAATTTGACGGCCACAGGGTGGACTGGGATACACTTATGCTCAGGCAGAAGACATACAGGGAGGAGGAGAGGCTCTCCTTTGAGGAGTGGAAAAAGAGACATCCCCATGTGATGGTGGAAGGATGAGCAGGAAGATGATTCCCGAGAGGACCCCCATGCCTGAACAACCCCCTGAGAAGAGGAGACGTAACTTTCAGGAGGTTGCACTTGGCTATACTCCTGAGATGGCACAGAGGGAGGCATCAAGGTGTCTCCAATGTAAAAAGCCGGGTTGTGTGGAGGGCTGTCCCGTGCATGTACCCATCCCGGAGTTTATTTCTCATGTAAAAGAGGGCTTTTTTATTGAGGCATGCAGAAAGATAAAAGAGGTCAATCTCATGCCTGGCGTCTGCGGAAGGGTCTGCCCTCAGGAGAGGCAGTGTGAGGCAGGATGTCTATTAGGGAAAAAACACGAGCCTGTAGCCATAGGAAGGCTTGAGCGTTTTGTGGCTGACTGGGATATGAAAGAAGGGGGAAATGGTATGGTCAGTGCTGAACCCTCCACTGGCAAAAGGATTGCCATTGTAGGTAGTGGTCCTTCAGGGCTTAGCTGTGCCTATGACCTTGCAAGAATGGGACATGAGGTTACCATCTTTGAGGCCCTTCATGAGCCTGGCGGGGTGCTGGTGTATGGTATCCCTGAATTCAGGCTCCCGAAGGCTATCGTGGCTCAGGAGATAAAGGGTCTGAAAGAGCTTGGTGTGGAGATTATAACGAATGCAGTAGTTGGAAAGCTGATTGACTTTGAGGAAATAATGGCTGAATTTGATGCATGCTTTATTGGCACAGGTGCCGGTGTTCCTCGCTTCATGGGCATAGATGGAGAAGAACTGAATGGTGTCTATTCGGCAAACGAGTTTCTCACAAGGGTAAATCTCATGAGGGCCTATGATTTTCCCGAATATGATACACCTGTAAAGAGGGGCTCAAGGGTGGCTGTTGTGGGTGGTGGCAATGTGGCAATGGATGCTGTGAGAACGGCCCTGAGGCTTGGCGCCATGGAGGCAATTATCATCTACAGGCGCTCAATGACAGAGCTGCCCGCAAGGCATGAGGAGGTAGGCCATGCAGTTGAGGAGGGGGTGAGGTTTGAGCTATGTAGCTGTCCTGTAAGAATAATGGGTGAGGATGGCTGGGTTAAAGAGATAGAATGTGTGAGGATGGATCTATGCGGGATTGACGAGTCAGGCAGGCGCAGGCCTGTCCCCGTAGAGGGTTCGGAGTTCACTATTGCAGCTGATATTGTGATTGTAGCAATAGGCACTGAGGCGAATCCCCTTCTCCTTGAACATATCCAGGGGCTTGAGCTTAACAAAAGAGGTTATATCTCTGTTGACGAGGAGACAGGGATGACAAACATAGAGGGTCTCTTTGCAGGTGGAGATATTGTGACTGGCTCTGCTACGGTTATCTCAGCCATGGGTGCAGGGAGAAAGGCTGCAAGGGCGATTGATGGTTACCTCAAGAATAGGGTGGGTAAGAGAAGGAGAGGTGGGGTGCGGAGATAGTTGAAAATCCTGCGGTTATTCTTCAGGATTCCCTTGAAGAACAAGATCATTTTTGAAGGCTTTTCTTTAAATAAGATTATAAAAAATTTTTACTTTACCTTGTTTTTCTTGTTATGGTAAACTTTAAATTCAAATTTTGTATGTGAAAAATAGTTACAAAATCCATATGCCTGTGTAAATCAGTAAAGAAAAAGAAAAGAAAAAATCCAGGAGAGGTGAAGTCATGTTAATTATTGGTGAAAAGCTCAGCATTATTGCAAAGCGTGTGAGAGAGGCGATGATGAGTCGTGACAAGGGACCAATCCAGGAGATAGCACGGAAGCAGTACGAGGCGGGTGCCGGGATGATTGATGCCAATATAGGCCCTGCAGAGGATGGTGGCGAGGAGCTGATGGAGTGGATGGTTACCACGATCCAGGAGGCGGTGCCCCTTCCGGTATGTCTTGATACAACAAATTATGCTGCAATAGAGGCTGGTCTCAAGGTGCACAACAATGACCACGGTATCGCCATGATAAACTCCACATCAAATGACCCTGAAAGATTTCCCATGCTTGAGCTTGCTGCAAAATACAACTGTCTGATAATCGGTCTCACGGTGGGCAAAGGAGGGCTTCCTGCTGATGAAGAAGAACGTGCAGCCATTGCTGCGGAGATAATGGCAAGGGCCATGGAGTATGGCGTGCCCCTTGAAAACCTCTATCTTGACCCACTTGTACTTCAGATCGCCACAACACAGGATCAGGCCATTAAGGTAATCAGGGCTGTTGAGATGTTCCAGCAGCTGAATGACCCACCCATGAAGACAGTGGTTGGTTTGAGTAACATCTCAAATGGCTGCCCAAAACATATAAGACCCATACTTAATAAATATTACTTCCTGATGCTTGAACGTGTGGGGCTTACCGCAGCCATAGCTGACCCTGTGGAGATGAAGGAGGCCATGGAGGAGAAAGAGCTTTTTGAGAAGGTCCTCCAGGGCCAGGAGATAGATGACAAGGAGAAGATGAGAGTGATGAAAAAGACCATAGATGTGATAATGGGTAACACGCTTTATGCACACTCTTATCTGGAGATGTAACTTTCTGGGCTATCTTTTATAACAGAGTGGGGTGACTAAATCAGATTAGATAAACGAAACAAACGAATAAACGAAATAAACCAAATAAACGAAACAAACGAAAGTATGGAGGTTTAAAATGGCTTTTGCAGAACCAAAGGAGGCATTTCCGGGACAGGTGGTACCTGTCACAATAGGTTCAGAGATCCAGGAGACCTTCGGGGGAGAGAATACCCTGCCCTTTCATAAATTTGAGGGCTCTGTTCCCAACCGTCCTTTGATCGCCTATGAGATACAGGACGTGCCACCAGAGGACTGGCCCGAGACCGTCAGGAAGGTGTATGAAGGCGTCAGTGATGATCCCGTGAAGTGGGCCCGCTACTGCGAGGATGAACTAAAGGCCAGGTCTATTGCCCTCAGACTTGTGGGTACCCATCCTGACAGCAAGAACCTCTCGGCAGATGATGCAGCCACTGTGGTGAAAGGGGTGCTTGATGCTGTTAAGGTTCCTATCATAATCATGGGCAGCAATCATGTTGAAAAGGACGCAGAGGTGCTTCCAAGGGTTGCAGAGGTTGCCAAGGGGCGCAACTGCATAATCGGAAAGGCCCAGGAGAAGAACTACAAAACCATTGCAGCAGCAGCAATGGCAAATGATCATAAGCTCATAGCTATGAGTGAGCTTGATATAAACCTTTCAAAACAGCTTAATATCCTTCTTACCCAGATGGGTTTCAGCAGGGAAAAGATAATAACAGACCCCATGTGTTCGGCCCTCGGCTACGGGCTTGAGTATACCTACTCAGTCATGGAGAGGATAAGGCTTGCCGCACTTGCCCAGAATGACGAGGTGATGCAGCCACCCATGCTCGGAGATGTTGGTATGTATGTCTGGAAGATAAAGGAGACCCAGGCACCGGAGGATGTACTGCCTGAATGGGGCTCTCTTGAGGAGAGGGGTATCCTATGGGAGGCTATGACGGCCACAAGCCTGATGCTTGCAGGTGCAGAGCTTCTGATCATGCGTCACCCCAGGGCTGTGGAATATACTGAGAGGTTCATAGACGAGCTGATGTAACATCTGCCTATAACAGAACAAACAATAACCAACTTTTGGAGGTAATAAAATGGCATTAACAGGAGTTGAGATATTCAAGCTTTTACCTAAAACGAACTGTAAAAAGTGTGGTTTTCCCACCTGCCTTGCCTTTGCTATGAAGTTAGCCCAGCGGCAGGCCTCGCTGGATGCCTGTCCTGATGTCTCAGAGGAGGCAAAGAAGATACTTGGAGAGGCATCAGCGCCTCCCATCAGGCCCATTACCTTTGGCACGGGAGACAAGGCAGTCAAGATGGGTGAGGAGACCGTGCTTTTCAGGCATGAAAAGAAGTTCGTCAATCCAAACGCCTTTGTGCTTGAGATAAAGGATACAGAGGACGATGCCACAGTGGATTCAAAGCTCAACGATGTACTTACATCGGAGATAAACAGGGTGGGACAGCTTCTCAGGATTGACGGAATCTGCATTACCAATGAATCAGGAGATGCAGGAAAACTGCAGAGCCTGGCAGAGAGGATAGCACAAAAGGCGCCAGAGGTGGCCGTGATGGTAAATACGGAGAATCCTGATGCTGCAGATGCTGCTCTGAAGCCCTTTTCAGGGAAAAACCCCATACTCTATGGGATAACAGAGGCCAATGCCGAGAAGATGGTGGAGATCGCCAAGGCAAACAAGGCCATTGCAGGGATAAAGGCGCAGGGGCTTGAGGCTGCGGCAGCACTTACGGAGAAGGTCAAGGGGCTTGGTCTGGAGGATATCGTGATAGATTCGGGGGCAAGGACAGCCTCAGAGATACTTGAACATAACACATACATAAGAAGGGCTGCCCTGAAGAAGAACTTCAAGCCCCTGGGGTATCCTGTGATTAATTTCGTTCAGAGGGATGAACCCATGTATGAGGCCCTTGTGGCAGGGCTTGGTGTGTGCAAGTATGCCTCAATAGTTGTAATGAGCAGTGCCGAGAAATGGAAGAACCTTGCACTCTTTACCCTTCGGCAGAATATCTATACAGACCCTCAGGTGCCAATGCAGGTGGAGCAGAAGATATACAAGATCGGTGAGCCCACACCGGATTCGCCGTTGCTTATCACAACAAACTTCTCCCTTACCTACTTTATTGTCTCAGGAGAGGTGGAGAACTCAAAGGTGCCGGCCTACCTTGCGGTTATGGACTGTGAGGGGCTTAGTGTATTAACCGCATGGGCTGCGGGTAAGTTTACAGGTTCAAAGATAGCCAACTTTATCAAGGAAAGTGGCATTGAGAATGAGATAAAACACAGGGAACTGATAATCCCTGGTTATGTTGCCATCCTGAGCGGTGCCATTGAGGAAAAGCTTGAGGGCTGGAAGGTGACGGTAGGGCCAAGAGAAGCAAATGCACTGCCAGCATTTTTGAGGCAAAAGGTGGCCTGAAAAGTTCTTAATGTTGAGTGATGAGTATTGAATAGAAACCAAAGAGGATATGTTTCATCTCAGGAGGTTGCGATAGTGTAGCACGAAGGTGGTTGACTTGGTATGAGATAAAACGTATAAGTTATTTAAATAGATTAAAAATAGTGCTTGACTTTATAAACAAAAAACTATAAAAATTTTATAAAGCGAAAAATCCTAAAAGAGACAGGAGGTTCAGATGTCGAAGATAATAGCCTCGGCTGCTATACGTGGCTCCCATAAAGTCTTCAAAGAGGCTGAGGAGTTGCTCCAGAAGGTCATTGCTGAAAAAGGAGAAGACTACGAGTTTGAGTTTCCCGATACAGCCTATTACCTGCCCATGATTTACGCCATCACCGGTTTTGCCGTAAAGACCCTTAAGGATATGAAGCAGGCCCTGAGGATGACAGAGTCCATGTTACAGGTTGAACCAGAGGATAAGGTGTGGAAACCCTACCTCGGTGAGGCCCTTGATAGCGGGATGGCCACTCTCTTTGCCGAGGAGATATGGCTTGCTCTCCGGTATATTGAGGGGCTTGAGCCGGAGAAGGACCCTGTGACGGGTTACGAATACAACGGGTTTATAACGGATACGATCCAGCGTAACCTTGGTATCCAGCTTGTTGATGGAAGGATGCCCGGTTTTGCTGCCATAATCGGTGCTGCACCTGATGAGGAGACAGCCCTTAAGATAGTCCGTGAGCTCCAGGAAAAGAACATCCTCGTCTTTCTCTCAGGCCAGGCAAAGGACAAGGAGGGTAAGGTCACCAGTGTGACCAGACAGCTACTAAACCAGGGGATAGAGCTTGGCTGGGATGTGTATGTGGTGCCCCTGGGGACCACAACAGAACATACCCTCTATGCCCTTGACTGGGCGATCAGGGCCTCCATGATATTTGGTGGGATGAAGCCAGGTGATTACAAGGGCAATCTCCGCTACACGAAGGACCGTGTCTTTGCCTTTGCCCTTGCCCTGGGAGAGATGGACGATATCAAGTGGGCCACCGGTGCTGGTGCCATCAATATGGGCTTTCCTGCCATATGTGATACAGATGTGCCCGTCATCCATCCTACCGGTGTTTGTACCTATGAGGAGGTGGAGAAGGAGCTTGACCATGACAAGATTGTGCAGAGGGCCATTGAGGTGCGTGGTCTGAAGGTTATCGTGGAGAAGCCACCTATACCTATCGCATATGGTTCTGCCTTTGAGGGTGAAAGGATTCGTAAGGAGGATACCTTTATTGAGTTTGGTGGTACACGCTCCCCAGCCTTTGAGTGGTGCAGGATGAGGGAGCTTGATGAGATAGAGGACGGAAAGATCATCATTGTTGGAGATGACTGGAAAGAAAGATATGAAAAAGGCGGTGTAATGCCCTTGGGAATCCTTGTTGAGGTGGCTGGAAGGAAGATGCAGCAGGACTTCCTTCCCATCATTGAACGGAGGCTCCACCATAACATAAACGAGGGCCAGGGTATCTGGCACATGGGCCAGAGGGATATCAACTGGATAAGGATTAGCCATGCTGCAAAACAGGCTGGATTCGGCCTTGAAGATATTGCAAAGATACACCATGCCATGACTCATAAACGTTTCAGCGCGATTGTTGACAAGGTTCAGGTGACTCTTTTTACCAACGAGGAGGATGTTATCAAATGGCGCGAGGAGGCAAGGCAGGAATGGAAGGCCAGGGATGAGCGTCTGGCTGCACTCACTGACGATACGGTGGATACATTCTACAGCTGCCTGCTCTGTCAGAGCTTTGCACCAACCCATGTCTGTGTCATTACCCCGGAAAGGCTTGGTCTCTGCGGAGCCTACAACTGGCTTGATGGTAAGGCTGCCTATGAGATAGATCCAACAGGTGGCAACCAGCCTGTACCAAAGGGGCAGTTGATAGATGCACGTTATGGTCGTTACACGGGAGTGGATGAGTATCTGAAGAAGGCATCCGGTGGAGCAGTGGAGACACTGAATCTCTACACCATCATGGAAAACCCCATGACATCCTGTGGTTGCTTTGAGTGTATTGTTGCCATAATACCAGAGGCAAATGGTGTGATGATTGTGCAGCGTGGTCATACGGGAATGACACCCATCGGGATGAAGTTCTCCACCCTTGCAGGTACAGTTGGTGGTGGCGTGCAGACACCAGGTTTTATGGGGATCGGGGTGAACTTCATAACAAGCAAGAAGTTCCTTTACGGTGATGGTGGTATAAAGCGTATTGTCTGGATGACAAAGGCCTTGAAGGAACGTGTTAAAGAGAAGTTCCAGCAGAGGGCTGAAGAGGAAGGAGTGCCTGATTTGCTTGACAAGATTGCTGATGAGACGATCTGTGAGGACTCTGAGAAGCTCCTTGAGTGGCTGACCAAGGTGGGTCATCCAGCCCTTGAGATGGAGCCGATGATTTGATGTTTTAGATTTGAGTATTTAGTGTGAAGTGAGACACTAAAGATAAACTTGGAGGTTGAAAATGGAAGAAAAAGTAATAAAGAGTGCAAACGAGGCTGCAGAAAAGATTGTGGAATGGGCCGAGGAGCACCATCTTGAGACATGTTTTGACAGGGCCCAGAGGCTCAAACCCTGCCCAATTGGCGAGTCAGGAGCCTGTTGCAGGGTATGTCATATGGGGCCGTGCAGGCTTGTCGGTCCAGATGCCGAGGAAAAAGCTACAGGTGTATGTGGAGCAAGGTTGTCAACAGTGGTTGCAAGAAATCTCGTCCGCATGATAGCTGCAGGAACTGCTGCACATAGTGACCATGCCCGAGATATGGTTCTGACCCTTCTTGCAACTGCAGAGGGTGAGGCTAAGGACTTTAAAATCACGGATATTGAGAAGCTGTATAGAGTGGCAGGCTATCTTGGTATTGAAATAGAAGGTAAAGCAGTAAATACTGTGGCTAAAGAGGTAGCCCTGAAGCTTCTTGAGGATTTTGGCAGGCAGAAAGGTCGTCTTAATTATCTGAAACGGGCTCCAAAGAAGACCCAGGAAAGATGGGAAAAATGGGGTGTTGCTCCCCGTGGAATAGACCGTGAGGTTGTTGAGGCAATGCACAGGACCTCCATTGGTGTGGACCATGATCCTGATCATATACTTACCCATGGACTGAGAACCGCCCTTGCCGATGGCTGGGGTGGAAGCATGATTTCCACAGACATAACGGATATCCTTTTCGGTACACCCAGACCTGTGAAGGCTGAAGCAAGCTTTGGTATCTTTAAAGAGGATGAGGTAAATCTTGTGGTCCATGGTCACGAGCCATCACTGGCAGAGATGATTGTTGATGTGATAAGCGAGCCTGAAATTGTTGAATATGCAAAGAGCAAGGGTGCAAAGGGAATTAATCTGGGTGGCATGTGCTGTACTGCCAATGAGGTCCTGATGAGGCATGGGATCCCTACAGCTGGGGGCTTTACAAACCAGGAGCTTGGCATAATGACAGGTCTTGTTGATGCCATCTCAGTGGATGTCCAGTGTATCATGCCTGCCATTGCTGAGTTGAGCAAGAAGTTCCATACCAAGGTGATAACCACATCTGAAAAGGCGATGATACCAGGGGCTATTCATGTAGAGTATGATGAACACAGGGCAAGAGAGGTGGCAAGAGAGATAGTAAAGATAGCAATAGACAATTTCCCAAACAGAAAAACCGAAGGGAGTCATATAACAGACAAGTATCCCTTAATAGGTGGTTTTTCTCATGAGTATATTGAGTACATGCAGGGTGGACGGTGGAGAGCCTCCTTCAGACCTCTTAATGATGCCATTATGGCCGGAAGAATAAGAGGGGTTGTGGGGCTTGCTGGATGTGATAACCCCAGGGTGCAATCAACGGGTATTCATAAATACCTTGCAACAGAGCTGATCAAGAACGATATCCTGGTTGTTTCCACAGGTTGCGGTTCAGCAGCATGTGGTACCGCAGGTTATCTAACACCTGAGACAGCACTTGAGATGGCAGGGCCTGGACTACGCGAGGTCTGTGAGGCAATTGGTATCCCGCCGATACTTCATGTGGGAGCCTGTGTGGACAATTCAAGAATACTTACAATCCTCACTGCCATGGCTGAAGAGGGAGGTCTTTCAGATGAGATTGGAGGTATGCCAGGTGTAGGCATTGCTCCTGAGTGGATGAGCGAGAAGGCGATAGCTATTGGTTGCTATTTTGCAGCCTCAGGTGTGCCTGTTATATTTGGTGGAGAATCACCCGTTGGTGCATCAGAAGAGGTGACCCGTATCATGACAGAGGTCTGGTATGACAGGTTCAAGGGCTGTCTTCATTTTGAGCCCGACCCTGACAAGATACTGGAACTTACCTACAGATACATAGATAACGCGAGGGATGCACTCAAGCTGAGAAAGTACGAGCCGGGCAGGTTTGGTGTGGAAAGAAAACTCCTGAGCATGGCTGACAGGCGTAAACTGGAGTCGCCTGCCAGGCCCCATGAGGGGGTGAAGTAGGCTGAAGGTTATTTATAAAGTTAAAAAAACAGATATGAGGTTAAGATTTAGTAGCAGTGGCATGGTAGAGTCTTACACATCATTCTCAGCGGACATCCCTGTCCGCCTCCGAGGGAATTTTGCAATTTGCCCTCCATGGCAAATTTTATGCAAAATTCAAAACCGTTCAGACTCCACCATACCACTGCTTGCAGGGATTGCAGTATTTGGACAATCTGGATCGAGTAAGGTTCAAAACTTATAACTTAAAACTACTTTTGGAGGTTTCAATGGACATAGAGAGTATTGATATTGACAAAGAGATAGGCAAGGTAGGGGCGTACATCTGTGAGCATGACAAGAAGAAGGGGTTGTTGATACCCATACTACACAGGATACAGGAGGACTATGGATATCTGCCCGGGGAGGTACTGGAGAGGCTATCAAAGAAGCTGGAGCTACCCCTTGCAGAGATCTACTCGGTGGC
>DROX01000071.1 GCA_011321725.1 Nitrospirota bacterium
CATATCCTCTTATTTCAAAGGAGACCATGGTTGAAAGGGCAAGAGAGGCCCTGGTTTGGGGTGCACGGAGATTCTGCATTGTAACAAGTGGAAAAAAGGTGAACCCGAAAGAACTGGGGATTATTGCCAGTGCCATAAGCGAGATAAGGGCGCTTGGGTTTCTTCCCTGTGCTACCCTTGGTATCCTGGAGAGAGAGGAACTTCAGGTTCTTAAGGATGCAGGTCTTTATCGGTATCATCATAACATTGAGACATCGCGAAGGTTCTTCCCCCGTGTCTGTACCACCCATTCCTTTAATGACAAGGTGAGCACCATAAGGGCAGCCCAGGAGGTTGGGCTTTCAATCTGTTCAGGCGGCATATTCGGTATCGGCGAGACCTGGAGGGACCGCATAGATATGGCCTTTACCCTGAAGGAGATCGGCGTTGATTCCGTGCCGATTAATTTCCTGATCCCCATAAAGGGAACACCCATGGGTAACAGGCCCTTCCTTAATCCCATGGAGGCCCTGAAGATTGTCAGTCTCTTCAGGCTTGTAATGCCTGAGAAGGAGATTCGTATATGTGGGGGCAGGGGGCAGACTTTGCAGGGCTTCCAGAGTATGGCATTCCTTGCTGGTGCTGACGGGTTACTTGTAGGTGACTATCTCACCCGGAAGGGCTCCCCTGTTGAGGATGACCTCTTTACCATTGATGCCCTTGGCCTGGAGATTGCCCGCAACGGATGAAACCCACCTTTCATCACTTTCCTGTCAATGGAATATTTGAAGACCCTGTGGTTTATTTGAGATTCCTCAGACAGAGAAGGGCCTTTCTCTTTGACGCAGGTGATGTGAGTGCCCTCTCTTCAAGGGATATCAATAAAATCACCGATCTCTTCGTTACCCATACACATATTGATCATTTTATCGGTTTTGACATGATACTGAGGCAACTCCTGAGAAGAGATACACCTTTAAGGGTCTATGGACCAGAGGGGATAATCAGCGCCATAAAGGGGAAGCTCCAGGGTTATGCATGGAATGTTATCTCCGAGTACCCCCTGCAGATCATGGTTCATGAGGTAAGGGAGGATATCATCCTGAAAGTGGGGTTCTCGGCTTTCAACCGTTTTGTGCCTGAGGCTGAAAATGAGACCACCTTCAGAGGGGTGATTCTTGAAGAGGATGATATAAAGGTGAAGGCAGCGGTGGTGGAACATGACATACCCGTTCTTGCCTTTTCAATTGAGGAAGACAGGCATATAAATATTGACAAGGCAAGGCTTACGGAGAGGGGGCTTTCTGTAGGCCCATGGCTGTCGGATTTCAAGGATGCCCTGAGAAAGGGCCACCGGGACAGGGAATTCCGTTTGAATAACAGGCTTTACAGGACTGTTGATCTGATGGACATAGCCATTATCACAGAGGGGCAGAAGGTATCCTATGTCATGGATGTTTCACCTGTGGAAGACAATATTGAAAGGATAGTAGAACTTGTCAAAGGCTCTCATACCCTTTATATTGAAAGCTACTTCCTGCAGGAGGATTTTCCACGAGCACTTGAACGACGGCATCTGACAGCAGAGATTGCAGGTCGTATCGCCAGGGATGCCTCTGTTAAGGAGATCGTTCCCCTTCACATCTCACCCAAGTACAGGGCCTTCCCTGAAAGGGTTCTTGAAGAGGCACAGCAGGCATTCAGACGTTAAACCTGAAGTTTATTATATCACCATCCTGGACGATATAGTCCTTTCCCTCAAGCCTGAGCAGTCCCCTCTCCCTTGCCTCTGCCATTGAGCCAGCCTTTATGAAGTCTTCATAGGATATGACCTCTGCCCTGATAAAACCACGCTGTATGTCGGAGTGGATCTTGCCTGCAGCCATATGAGCTGTGGTGCCTTTCCTGATTGTCCAGGCGCGCACCTCGTCGCTGCCCACGGTGAGGAAGGAGATCAGCCCGAGGTGTTCATAACAGAG
>DROX01000072.1 GCA_011321725.1 Nitrospirota bacterium
CCGCATCTCTGCCCCGAAAAATCCTTGATTCTTCAGGGATCCCTCCTGGTTCCTTAATTTTTAACTCCTGACACCTCTGCCCCGGAAAATCTCCAATTTTCTGAGGACTCCTTCTGGTCTTTGACTTTTCAGCCCTGAGACTGTCCCTGGCGGCTGACTCCTGACTGAAAAAACGGATGCTCTTGCTGATATCTTCTGCAAGGTTGACAAGCCCCTCATATCCAGCATAGGGGGTGTGTCTCTCCTGGTTGACATCCACAAAGGGAAAGCCCTCTTTCATGGCAAGATAGAGGTTCCTTCCACCGGCAACAAGGATGTCCGCTTCCTGCTCCTTCATCAGCCTTCTGAGATTGGCCGGGGTAACATCCTCAACAAGGGGTGCATCCTTGCCAAGTATCTCCTTCATCTTTTCTTCATCCTCAAGGGTACTCTTTTTTGTCCCTACAGCCACTATCTCTATCCCCAGGTCAAGGAGTGCGGATATGAAGGACCAGCTCTTCACACCACCGGTGTAGAGAACCGCCCTTTTGCCTCTTAAATGAGAAAACTCCTTCAATCGTTTCTCAAGCCGTCTTTCCTCTCTCTCAATTATCTCCTCAATTCTGGAACTCAGAACTTTGAACCTTGAACCTATTGCCCTCAGTGCCTTTGTCATCTCTGTCTTGCCGAAAAAGGAGACCTCAATGTAGGGGATGCCGTATCTGCGCTCCATCTCCTTTGCCACATTCACAAGGGCACGACTGCAGACCACCACATTCAGCTCTGCCCTGTGGGCATAGGTTATCTCCTCAAAGGTTGAATCACCCGTGATCCTTGAAAGCACCCTTATGCCTGCCTCTCTGAGCAGGGGTTCCACGAGCCAGAGATCCCCTGCAATGTTATACTCACCGATGAGATTTATATCGTATGCAGTCGTGTATGGAGGCTCACCTGTACCGATCACATAATCAAGCAGGATCTCTCCAGCTATCCTGTTCCCAAGATTTTTAGGTCCAATAAAGCCAGGGGCATTAACAGGAATAACTCGCAAGGGGGATTTCATCCCCCTTGCGGAATCCCCCTTAGAATTCAAAAACTCCTCTGCCTTTCTGCATACCGCCTCAATATCTTCACCAGTAAGTCCGCTTACACATGTTGCATAGACAAATATTGCTGATGGCTTTACTGCCTCGTATGTGCTGAGGATAGCACTGTATAGCCTGTCCTCAGAGCCGTAGACAATGTCCAGTTCTGTCATGTCTGTTGTAAAGCCCATTCTGTATAGATTGCCCTTTGTGGAGAGGGTGCCTCTTCCTTCCCAGGAGTTACCACAACATGCTATGGGCCCATGAACGATGTGTGCAGCATCAGCAATGGGCTGAAGCACTATCATTGCACCGTCAAAGGCACAGGACTCACCGCCACGGCTCCGGCAGACCCTGTCGTCTGATTTGCTGCACCCGTCCTTGAGTATTTTATCTACTGCCTTCAACATCTCAGTCTCTCCTGTCTCTTATCTGATTACGTCAAAGCTCTGTGTATTCATGGATGCCCTGTCCATCTCATCAAGCACGGTGTTGACAATCCAGTTCACAAGATTAATCACGCCCTGATAACCGACTATGGGATATCTGTGCAGATGGTGCCTGTCAAATATGGGAAAGCCGATCCTTATCAGTGGAGTTCCCGTATCTCTCCAGAGAAACTTTGCATAGGAGTTTCCCATGAGGAGGTCCACAGGTTCTGTAAACATCAGGGACCTCAGGTGCCACATATCCTTTCCTGTGTAGACCTTTCCATTCCTTCCGTGATAGCTGCTCCTCAGCAGGGCATTCGCCTCCTCTTCAAATCTCTTATCTCCGTTTGTGCAGACAATATGAACGGGCTCTCCACCCATCTCCATAAGAAACCTGATTAACCCGAGCAGGAGGTCAGGGTCTCCAACAAGGGCGAACCTCTTGCCATGCACATAGGGGTGGGAATCCACCATGGCATCCACTGCCCTGCCTCTTTCCGCTTCCAGTTCTTCATTGACGGCTCTGCCGGTAAGCCTGCTTATCTCTTCAAGGAATCTGTCCGTGTTCTCCACGCCGATGGGCATGGGTCCTTCAATGAACTCATGGCCCCAGACCTCTCTGACAAACTCACCTGTCTTCATGACAGAGTACCTCTGCAGGGAGATCGTGGCAGTAGCATTGATCGCATCTGCCACATCCTCAAGGGCTGTTCCACCCGGATACATCACATATTCACCCACATTTGGGGAGTCCAGCACATCAGAGATATCAGCAAGCACTGTATACTCAACACCCATGAGATCAAGGAGCCTCTTTATCTCTCTTATATTTCCCGTATAGGTATCAAACCCCGGGATTATGTTTATCTTCCCATTGGGCGCAGCCTTTCTGCCCGTCAGGTAGGCAAGGATTCCCTTCATCATATTGTCATAGCCTGTAATGTGGGAACCCACGAAACTCGGGGTATGGGCAAAAGGCACGGGAAACTCGGGTGGTATTTTCCCCTTTTCCTTTGCCTGTTTGATGAAGGCACCAAGATCGTCACCGATCACCTCTGCCATGCATGTGGTAGACACTGCAAGCATCCCCGGTCTGTATAAGGTATGGGCATTCTCAAGACCTTCAAGCATGTTGTTCAAGCCACCAAAGACAGCGGCATCCTCTGTCATTGATGAGGAGACAGCAGGCACAGGCTCCTTGAAATGTCTGCTCAGGTGGCTCCTGAAGTATGCCACGCAGCCCTGTGAGCCCTGCACAAAGGGAAGTGTCTTTTCAAACCCAAGGGCACAGAGCACCGCACCAAGAGGCTGACAGGCCTTTGCAGGATTGACCACCAGTGCCTCACGGGCAAAGTTCTTTTCCCTGTACTCATCGGTCTTTGTCCACTCAAGAACCTTCTTTATCTCCTCCTCACTGCAGGGGTTCTCAAACTCGCGTTTTCTCTCAAACTGTTCAAGGTAGCACTCTTCTTTGAAGAGTTCAAGGTGGTCCTTTGCTCTCATCTACTCCTCCTTATATAATGTTTTTTCATAATCCCAAATCCAGCTGTAAGAATAACAATGGATATCTGAAAGCAGTGGTATGGTAGAGTCTTACACATCATTCTCGACGTGCATCCATGCACGTCTCCGAGGGAATTTTGCGATTTGCCCTCCTGGCAAATCTTATGCAAAATTCAAATCCGTTCAGACTATACCATACCACTACTATAACTTTATCGCTGGATTTGGGTTTATGTTAATTCTGGAATCCATGGAGTAACAAGAAACATGCCAGTAGCAGTATATTTGGATACCAAACTGACGGAAGAGTATAAGAATGCCCTATTTTAAATGTTTTTCAGAGAAGGCAAGAGAATAAAGTCCGTCCCTTACAG
>DROX01000073.1 GCA_011321725.1 Nitrospirota bacterium
GAGGCTGCCATAGATCTGATGCTCAGGGTGATTGAAGAGGGGGAGCGATACATAAGGATACCGGAGAGGCCCTCATCACATGCCTACAGGGTGATGAAGAGCTTTGCACTCACGGTTTATGATACATCCCTCAGGGAGGCTCTCCTGAGGGCCCTTGATGGCCCTGGTGCCTTCAGGAGATTCAAGGATCTCCTGAAAAGGGATAAGAAACAGAGGAAGAGATGGCATAGCTACAATGCCCATGAGATGAGGAGATTCATTGAGGGATGGCTTCGGCAGAAAGGCCTTGACCCTTAGGGTTTCCTGACTTGATTTTCTGGGGTTTCTTCTGCTATTCTTAAATGGACAGCGAGCGTATTCCCCGTGGTCTCTACCACGGGGTAAAGCGAGCGGATATGATAAAAATAATTACCTTGCATTAGATTCCCCGCGGTCTCTGCCGCGGGGAAGATCAATGCTGCAATCTTCAACACAGTGATTATTTACAGGGAGGATATATGGCGAGAAAGAACCTTTCAGCCTTGAAAAGGGTAAGACAGTCAGAGAAGAGAAGACTGAGAAACCAGGCATGGAAAAGCAGGATAAAGACCTTTACAAAAAAGGTTGAAGCAGCAATACAGGCAAACAACCCTGATGAGGCACAGCAGATGCTGAAAGAGGCGATCAGGGTGATATGCAAGGCATCCTCCAAGGGTGTAATACACAAGAATACAGCGTCAAGGAAGATATCAAGGCTTACCAGGAAGGTAAACGAGGCATTCAAATCCGAAGCAGCCTGAATACCAGCTCTTCTAAAGGGTAACTGCCCGAGGAGGTCTTAATCCTCAGGTCGCTCTTGAGTAGCTCCTCAAAGGCCTTTGAGAAATCTCCACCTTTCTTCTTTTCCACATCCTTTAATTTCCAGTTCATGGCACCAAGGATCGCATGGGGGTCTGCATCAATCCTGGAAAGGAGGGTAAAGGCCCTTCTTCTGTCTTTCGCAATAACCGCCTCTGTGAAAGAGAAGATATTCCCCTCTATCGCACCATACATGACAGAGTAGACATCCTCAGCTTCAATCTCTTTTTTCCCCATTAGACCGAGCTTTTCAATCTCGGCATGGATCACACCACCCTCACCACCTGAGAGGTTTACAAGGAGGTCAACCGCTTTTTCAGAGATGCTGATCTTCCTCTCCTTTGCAAGCCTTTTAATCCACCTTCTCAATTGTATGTTTTTCCTGTCCGTCGTAAAGATCCACTCATCCTTCAGTATCTTTCTCAGGGATTGCACCGGTGGCTTGGCCGAGAGGATAATCAGTCTGTTGGAGAGGTACTCAACAGTTCGGGAGAGATAATGGTCCAGATGTTTTACCAGGTCATCCATCTCCTTCTTCCTTGCAAGATGGAGGTTCTTCAGTACCAGAAACCTTGAAGAACCAAAAAAACCGGGTGTGTTCAGGAGTTCAAAGACCTCGTTTATCGGTGGTGGTGATTCAACGACCCTGTCAAAGTCAAACATGAAGAGGTTGGTGTCCCTCTCTTCTGCTGGTAATGATTCTTTTATTTCCTTAACAGCCTCGGAGAGAAAAAAGCGGTCCTTCCCGTATATGTAGTATACGGGTGCAGGGAGTCCGGATCTTATCTCACTGCAGAAATCCTTCATCTCAGTAGATCAACTCAATAAGTATCCTCTGGCTGAGGTCTCTCAGGGCCTTTTCCGTGGTCAGCTCCCTCTGGGCCTGTATGGACTGTACCGCCTTCTCAGCAATGAAGCTCTCCAGGAACTCAGAACTCATTCTGTTGAGATCCCTGCTGGAACCATCGGGAAACTCAAGGTGTACGTCGGCAAGTATATCAATGCTGTACTCAACAGTGCGGTCCTTCTTTACCGTGAGTGTCCTCATGTTATAATTTGTGATCTTAACATCCATGACAATACCACCGCTGTCCTGAACAAATCCATGATTCAGCGCCTCTTCAAAAAAGACGGTCCTGAATGTATCCTGGAGTCCGGGCTCGGTGGTCAGATTATCCACGTATCGTAGGTATATCTTCCGGTATGTCAGGTCCTTGCTTTTCACAATCCTGTAGCCACAACCGGAAAGGAGCACCGTCAGGATGAAGACAGACAAGAGACCAATCCCTCTAACCGGTAATTTCATCTCACCTTGCCCTTTTTCTTTTCCTTCTGAAGAGTCTCAGACCATGGCTTACGCCTGAGTTGAACTTCTTGAGCAGTTTCCTTGCCCATACGAACTCACCTGCCAGTATTGCAAGCCCGGCAGGTATGACAAGGGTGGCCGGACCTGGCAGTACGATCAGGGCGATACCTATAATAAGCAATGTAAAGCCTATTACTATCCTTATTATTCTCTTTGCCTGGTCTAATGTATGGACAGTCAGCCTGCTTACCAGTAATTTCAGAATTCCCGCCATTTAGATTTAATTATACAACTCCTTGACAAAAAAATTAAAATGTATTATAAAATAATCAGCATTTTAAATGGACTGACATAAATGCAATAGGAATGAAGGAGGAGGTGGGAACAGGCAACATTAAATAATGTTGGGGACGGCCGCCATATATGACAACCCTTAAAGGCTGCCTATAAAGAGGCAGAGAAAGGGGGAGATACCATGGAGGTATCACGAAGAGGGTTCCTGAAGGCAACAGGTGGAACCCTGCTTGCCGGAACGCTTGGATTGAATCTTTCACCAGTAAAGGCGTACGCAAAGGACCTGCCCATCCGTTATGCAAAAGAGACCGTCACAATATGTCCCTTCTGTGCCGTTGGTTGCGGAATAATCGTACACACCCAGAATGGCAAGGTCATCAATACAGAAGGAGACCCTGACCATCCCATCAACGAGGGCACACTCTGTTCAAAGGGGGCTGCGCTCTACCAGATTGTGAACAACCCCAAGAGACTTACAAAGCCACGTTACCGTGCCCCTGGTTCAAATGACTGGAAGGAGGTTGACTGGGACTGGGCCCTTGACGAGATTGCCAAAAGAATCAAAAAGACCCGTGACGAGACCTTTGTTATCAAGAACAGCAAAGGCCAGGTGGTCAACCGTTGTGATGGGATTGCACATGTGGGAAGCGCTGCCCTGGACAACGAGGAGTGCTATATCCTTCAGAAATGGCTCCGTAGCCTTGGGCTTGTCTACATTGAACACCAGGCACGGATATGACACTCTGCCACTGTAGCGGCTCTGGCAGAGTCGTTTGGCAGAGGGGCAATGACGAACCACTGGATTGATATCCGTAATGCCGACGTAATCCTTGTAATGGGTTCCAATGCAGCGGAGAACCATCCCATCAGTTTCAAGTGGGTGCTGGAGGCAAAGAAAAAGGGAGCCACACTGATAAGTGTTGACCCCCGTTTCACCCGAACATCAGCAAAGGCAGACATCTATGCACCACTTCGTTCAGGCACGGATATAGCCTTCCTGAATGGTATGATCAAGTATATTATTGACAACAATCTCTATGACGAATTCTATGTGAAGAACTACACAAACGCACCCTTTCTTGTAAATACTGACTTCAAGATGCCCGGTGACCTGGATGGTGTCTTCTCAGGCTATGATCCTGCTAAAAGAAAATATAACAAAAAGGCATGGGCCTTCCAGAAGGATGAAAATGGCGTGATCAAGAAGGACATGACACTTCAGGACCCCTTCTGTGTATTCCAGCTCCTGAAGAAGCACACATCCCGTTACACCCTTGAGATGGTTGAGAAGATCACCGGTACCCCAAAGGACAGGCTTGTTGAGGTTTACAAGGCCTATGCATCCTCTGGCAGACCGGACCGTAAGGCCACGATAATGTACGCCATGGGCTGGACTCAGCACACCATAGGAACCCAGATAATCCGTACAATGGCAATAATCCAGCTGCTCCTTGGCAATATCGGTGTGGCCGGAGGTGGTGTGAATGCCCTGAGGGGTGAGAGCAACGTGCAGGGCTCCACTGATCACTGTCTGCTCTTCCATATACTGCCCGGTTATCTGAAGACACCAAGGGCATCACTGCAGACACTTAAGCAGTACAATGACAAATACACCCCCAAGACAAAGGAACCACAGAGTGCAAACTGGTGGGGTAACTATCCCAAATACTCTGTGAGTCTACTGAAGGCACATTACGGTAAGAACGCCACAAAGGACAATGACTTCGGTTACAGCTACCTTCCAAAGCTTGATGATGGCCAGAATGCATCCTGGATCATGATCTTTGATGAGATGTACAGGGGCAAGTTCAAGGGCTTCTTCGCCTGGGGACAGAACCCGGCATGCTCCGGTACAAATGCCGGAAAGGTGCGGAAGGCACTGGCAAAGCTGGACTGGATGGTCAATGTAAACATCTTTGACAATGAGACAGGATCGTTCTGGCATGGTCCCGGCATGAACCCCCAGGAGGTCAAGACAGAGGTCTTCCAGCTTCCCTGTGCAGCCTCCTGCGAGAAGGAGGGAAGCATTACCAACTCAGGCCGCTGGGCACAGTGGAGATACAAGGCAGCTGACCCACCGGGTGAGGCAAGACC
>DROX01000074.1 GCA_011321725.1 Nitrospirota bacterium
CTCCCTTATCATCTCTATCTTTATGAGATTCGCCTCAGGAGAGACCAGGAGGATGTCGGGATGCCTGTTTGTGGATATCTTTCTGCAGCTACTGCAATTATCACAGGCGTCAGGTCCTGGCAAGGGTGCCTCACAATTCAAAAGCCTGGCGAATTCAACGGCGAATGTCTTTTTACCTATACCGCTTTCACCGCAGAAGAGATAGGTGGTTGCAATCCTCCCCCTTCTCAGTGAATTTATGATTATCTCTTTCTGCCTGTTGTGTCCAGCGATCCTCTTCAGTAGTGCCATATAGATTATTTCTCCGCAACCTTTCCGATGCTTACAACCCTGTCACTGTCCTCCACATCCATCAACTTAACCCCCTGGGTATTCCTGCCCAGGACAGAGATGTTCTCCACCTTTGTCCTGATCAGCTTTCCGCTGTTTGTTATGAGTACTATCTCATCGTCGTCATTGACCTGCAGAAGCCCCACCGCTCTTCCCACCTTCTCGTTCACCTTTATGGATATCACACCCTTTCCGCCTCTACCATGCACAGGGTACTCCTCAATCCTTGTCCGCTTCCCATACCCCCGTTCCGTAACGGTAAGGATTGTGGTACGGTCCTGGACAACCTCAGCAGCCACCACCTCATCATCATCTGAGAGACGGATTCCCCTTACACCGCGGGCGGTTCTGCCCATGGGCCTTACATCCTCCTCCCTGAACCTTGCAGCAAGACCATTCCTTGTGCCGATGAGGAGGTCATTCACACCTGTGGTCCTCCTTACCGCAATCAGTTCGTCGTCGGTGTCAAGGGTGATGGCAATAATACCCCGTCCCCTTGGGTTGCTGAACTCGGCAAGGGGGGTCTTCTTTACGATGCCCTTCTTTGTGAACATCACGAGGTAACCCTCGGAGAAGTCCTTCACAGGGATGGCTGTGGTGATACGTTCACCCTCTGTTAGCTGGAGCAGGTTCACAATGGCCTTACCCCTTGAGGCCCTTCCGGCCTCTGGTATCTGGTAGATCTTCAGCCAGTAGAGCCTTCCGAAATTTGAGAAGAAGAGCATATAGTCATGGGTGGAACCAATGAATATCTGTTCCA
The DNA here is from genome assembly GCA_011321725.1 of Nitrospirota bacterium. Taxonomy (GTDB): domain Bacteria; phylum Nitrospirota; class Thermodesulfovibrionia; order Thermodesulfovibrionales; family JdFR-85; genus JAADHP01. The sequence goes on from DROX01000074.1 coordinate 1,091, forward strand.
CATAGTCATTCTCCTTTGTCTCCATCCCGATGAGCCCCTTTCCTCCTCTTCGCTGGCTCCTGTACTGGCTCAGGGGATTCCTCTTTATATATCCACTGTGGGATATGGTGATAACCATCTCTTCCTCGGCAATAAGATCCTCAATGGAAATCTCCCGTGTCTCTGAGATTATCTCGGTCCTTCTTTCATCACCGTATTTATCCTTTATCTCAAGAAGCTCCTCCCTGATGATGCTGTTTACAAGCTTCTCACTGGCAAGTATCTCCTTCAGTCGGGCGATCTCCTTGATGGTCTCGTTGTACTCATTGACGATCTTTTCCCTCTCAAGTCCGGTGAGGCGCTGAAGCCTCATGTCAAGGATTGCCTGAGCCTGTACTGCTGAGAGCGGGTATCTTTCAATGAGAGACCTCTTTGCCTCATCAGGGGTGTTTGATGCCCTTATGAGGTTTATGATCTCATCAAGATAGTCAAGTGCGGTCTTGAGACCCTCCAGGATATGTGCCTTTTCCTCAGCCTTCCTGAGCTCGTAGCGTGTCCTCCTCAGTACAACCTCTCTGCGGTGCTGGAGGAAGTGGTTGAGGATCCTCTTCAGGCTCATTATCCGGGGCTGCCCACCAAGGAGGGAGAGCATATTGAAACCAAAGCTGTTCTCCATCTGTGTATGTTTGTAGAGGTTGTTGATGATTACCTCGGGAAACTCGCCCCTTTTCAGTTCAAGCACGACCCTTATGCCATCCCTGTCGGACTCATCCCTTATCTCGCTTATGCCCTCTATCTTCTTGTTCCTGACAAGCTCTGCGATCTTCTCAATAAGTCTGGCCTTGTTTACCTGATAGGGCAGCTCTGTAATAATTATCTGCTCTGGCCCCTTCTGGGGTCTCTCAACCCTCACCCTTGCACGAACCTTGATAATGCCCCTTCCATGGGTATAGGCATCAGCAATGCCCTGCCTGCCATAGATTATCCCTCCGGTGGGAAAATCAGGCCCGGGTATCTTCTCCATGAGATCAGCCACTGTTACGTCAGGCCTCTCAAGGAGCAGCACAAGGGCGTCCACCACCTCCGAGAGGTTATGGGGGGGTATGTTTGTTGCCATGCCAACAGCAATACCCGAGGCCCCATTGACCAGTAGATTGGGTACCCTGGAGGGCAGAACAACAGGCTCTGTAGTGGTCTCATCAAAATTTGCAATAAAATCAACGGTGTCCTTGTCAATATCCCGAAGGAGCTCCTCGGCAATCCTGGCAAGTCTTGCCTCTGTGTACCTGTATGCAGCAGGGGGGTCACCATCAATGGAGCCGAAGTTGCCCTGGCCATCTATGAGGGGATAGCGCATGTTGAAATCCTGGGCAAGCCTGACAAGGGCGTCATATACAGCGCTGTCACCATGGGGATGGTACTTCTTCAGTACCTCACCAACAACTCCAGCACATTTGGAGTATTTCTTCCCGGGAGTCAGCCCCTCCCTGAACATGGCATAGAGTATCCTCCTCTGCACAGGCTTGAGCCCGTCCCTCACATCGGGAAGTGCCCTTCCTATGATTACACTCATGGCGTAATCAAGATAACTGACCTTCATCTCCTCTTCTATACTTACTGGAAGGCGAGCCATAAGACCTCCTAATGTATTTATATGATCTATATGGGGAATGTTTCAGGAAAATCCCAAAAATACACACTATTATAACCTATTTAAAGAGGTTTTTTCTCCTGAGGATTATGATTCCAAAATCGGTGATTGACTTATTGATCAGTCTGAAGGATAGCTTTTCGTCTCATTCTCGGCAGGCCTCCTGCCTGCCTCCGAGGAGAAAATCAGGTTCACCATCCTGGTGACCTTTTACGATTATTTTGAAATCCCCTTCTCTTTTTGGTTAGAATGTATATTATGATGAAATCACCGAGAGTCCTGGGTATAAACGGTTCTCCAAGGAACAACAGCACAACTGACAGTCTGCTCAATATAGCACTGAAGGGTGCCATTGACTCAGGGGCAACAGAAACCGAGGTACTGAGACTTGCGGAGTATTCCCTTCCACCCTGCGAGGGATGCGTCTCCTACCATGGCATCTGCAATCTGCAGGAGTGTACAAGAAGGGGCGGAGATGTTGTCAGAAGGATACTTGATACCCTGAAAGGTGCGGATGTACTCCTCTTTGCCACCCCTGTTTACTGGTTTGGCCCTTCTGGGCTGATGAAGAATCTCATTGACCGGATGACCTGTCTGGAGCACAAACAGAAGATCCTTGATGGCAGGGTAGGGGGTATCCTCTGTTCATACGAGGAGGAGGGGGCCTCGCTCACGATAAGTCAGCTCTTCCTGACACTTTCAGATATGGGCCTTATGTTCCCGCCATATGCTTATACCTATAACAGGGGTGAAACAGTCTCGCCTGATACAGAGTTTTATGCATACCAGCTCGGTAAGAATGCTGTCCTCATGTCAATGGCCTTCATGGGGAAACTGTGGTGGAACAAGACAGGACGATAAAATAGGTGGAGCGGGCGACGGGATTCGAACCCGCGACCTGGAGCTTGGGAAGCTCCCACTCTACCACTGAGTTACGCCCGCAGGGTCTACTTAATATTAATAAAGGAACTTTTTAAAAATCAAGCAGTGTTTTCAAAATCATGGACTACACCCGTGCCATTGGCAACTACCATGAGAATTGAAAGACTTCAGAAGGATATCCTTTCGAGCAAGATATGCCGGGAGGTCTTCAGACAGATTCAAAATGCCTACCTTGTTGGCGGATACATAAGGGACAGGCTGATAGGAAAAGAGACAAGGGATTATGATTTCGCCATCCCCAGCACTGCGATGAAGGAGGCAATAGATGCCCTGAGCAGTGTGTTAGGTGGCAAGGTGATCAACTTCAGCAGGTTCAACTTCATAAGGATAGCACTGAGAAACAGAATAACTGTAGATTTTACACCCTGTGATGATATTGAAGTGGACCTGGCAAGGCGTGACTTCACAATCAATGCAATCGCCTTCAACCCGGATAAAGGTATATACGACCCCCACAATGGCCTGAAGGACCTTTCTGACAGGCTTGTCAGGGCGGTCTCAGACAATAGTATCAAGGCAGACCCTGTCCGTATCATAAGGGCCTTCAGGTTTAAGGGTCTCCTTGGTGGAGAAATATCTGATAGTACCCTTGAAGCTATAAAAAGATACAAAGAAACCCTGAAGGATAGCCCTATTGAAAGGATCACTTTAGAGTTTTTCAAGCTGCTGGAGCTTGAATCCCCAGAGGGTCTACTTGGGGAGATGGTTGATTGCGGTGTTACAAGGGTAATTTTTTGCCATGATATCAATGACTTTGACAAAATAAAGAAAGAAATCTCTTATCTTTCCCAAAATATTAAAGCTTCACGTGAACTTTTTCACCGCGAACTTGAAGAGGAAATTGGCCAGCAATTAAGCAGAAGGGGATTACTCTATCTTCTCATACTAATGAAGTACTCTGGTGATCCCGGAAAGACACTCCTTGGTCTTTCCGGAAAGATACTGAGAAGGGTGGGGGTTTTTATTGAAAAATCAGATGATAGATGTTTGATATTCCATGAGGATCTGGAATCACTCTATGGATGTCTTAGATCGCTTGAACCCATTGTGATTGAAAAGATCATCTATGACAGAGCTTTTGACATATATGCCCATTTCAGACGCTACCAGGAGATAATAAGGAGGCCACCCCTCAGTGGAAGGGATATCTCCGTTGTGCTAAAGATCCCTCCCTGTAAGAGGATTGCAGAACTGAAAGAGATGGTAAATAAAGGATTTTTTTCAGGAAGGCTGCATTCCAGGGAAGAGGCCCTTGAATATCTCAGGGAGATAATCTGAGATATAATTTTACATAATATAAATTATCAGAACAAACATTTAAACATAAAATGTTAAAAAAATGTTATAAACCCTGTTTATTTTTCTATGAATTGCCCTTAAATTAAAGACTGCTCCGATAGTGTACAAACTTTGTGCAGAATAATTATTTTTTTATTTCAAAAACTTATACATTCATTAAGGGCTATTCCCAGAAGCAATCCCTTGGATTCCTTAAGTATCTTTACTTTACGGGTTTTACTCTTGCGAAACTCTTTATCTTCAAATAATACATCAAGGTAGTTGGCAGACTTGCCCCTGACCATGCCCTCCCTGACAGGTCTTTCCGATACAACCTCAAGAACAGAGCCCACCTGTGCCCTCCTGTACTCATGACGCTTCTGAAGATCAAGCCCCTTCAGGGTGTTGTACCTCTCCTTTTTCAGATCACCTGGCACCTTGCCCCCCATCATTGATGCCTCTGTGCCAGGCCTGTCAGAGTATGGAAATATATGGAAATAATTAAAGCTATGCTCCTTCAGGAAGTTATAGGTATTCATAAACTCTGGATCTCCCTCGCCAGGAAACCCCACGATCACATCAGTGCCGAGATTTATATCACGATTGATCTTGTAAATTTCTTTAAGTTTTTTTTCTATCTCTTTGATATTATAGTCTCTTTTCATCAAAGACAATATCCTGTCATCCCCGCTCTGTAGGGGCAGATGCAGGTGTGGACATATCCTTTTTTCCTCCAGAAGTTCCAATATCTGCCCATCAATCTCCTTTGCCTCAAGGGAGCTTAGCCTTAACCTGACCCTCTCCGTGCAAAGGAGTATCTTCCTGAGCAGGCCTGAAAGTCCTGTATTGCCAGGGAGATCCACACCATAGAGACCGATGTGAGTGCCTGTGAGCACAACCTCTTCAAAGCCCTCCTCTTCAAGTCCTTTTATCTCTCCTATAATCTCCGATTCCGGTCTGCTCCTGGCCCTGCCCCTTGCCCTGTGGATCACGCAGTAGCTACACCTGAAGTTGCACCCCTCCTGTATTTTCACAAATGGCCTTGCACGGTCAGATACATTTATTTTTAAAGAAAAACTTTTATTATTACTATCTATCATATTGATAATCTTGTCTTTATTGCGGTTCTTTACTATATCTATATCCTCTGAAATAGCCCTGATCTCCTTCTCCAGTATCTCGGAGTAACATCCTGTCACAATCACCCTTGCACCGGTCCTGACAGCCCTTCTGATAAGCTGTCTGCACTGGTAGTCAGCCTTTTTGGTTACTGTACAGGTGTTCACGATGCAGATATCCGGGGATTCTTTCAGGCTGACCATGTTGTGGCCACCCTGAAGCAGTACTGACCTGATACGATCAGACTCGGAAAGGTTGGTTTTACATCCCAGGGTGAGGAGGCTGATCTTCATCTTATGAGTATGCCATCAAGGGAATGCCTGTGGGGGCTGGTTATCTTTACATGTACAATCTCGCCTGGGAGCAGATCTCCGGGGCTACTGAAATTAACAATCTTGTTTGTCCTTGTTCTGCCAGTATAGAGGGACCGGTCCTTCTCCGAGGCCCCTTCAACAAGAACCTCTTCAACACTGCCCTTGAAGAGGAGATTCCTTGCCTCTGTGATACGGTCCTGCAGGTTCAGTATCTCATTAAGCCTTTCAAGCCTGATATCCTCAGGTACCTGACCATCCATCCCCGCTGCCCTTGTCTGAGGTCGTGGGGAGAACTTGAAGGCAAATATCCCGTCAAACTGGATCTCCTGAAGTGCCCTGATGGTGGCCTGATGATCCTCCTCTGTCTCTGTGGGGAATCCGGCAATGATATCCGTGGTAATGGCGATACCAGGCACTGTATCCCTCAGGAGTTCAACCTTTTCCTTATAGTCCTGCAGGGTGTATCTCCTGTTCATAAGCCGCAGGATCCTGTCAGAACCTGACTGCAGGGGAAGATGTATATGCTCACAGACCTTGTCAAGCTCCCTGATTGCATTTATAAGACCTCTGCCAAGGTCCTTTGGGTGGGAGGTAACAAAGCGTATCCTCTCAAGCCCTTCTATCTCGTTAACCATGCGTAATAACCCCACAAAGTCTGTCTCAGACCTGTAGGAGTTTACATTCTGTCCAAGGAGTGTTACCTCTTTATACCCCTGGGAGACAAGTGCCCTTATCTCACTGACAATGCTGTCAGCAGGTCGTGAACGCTCCCTGCCCCTGGTATAGGGCACTATGCAATAACTGCAGAAATTATTACACCCATACATTATGTTTACCCAGGCACTTACCCCCCTCTTTCTGAAGGCAGGAATATCAAGGGTATGAAGTTCCTCGTTTTCCTCTGTAAGAACCGACCTCTCTCTGGAGATAGCCTCCCCTACCCTGCTGATATTCTGCGGACCCAGAACGAAATCCACATAGGGGGCCCTGCTTAAGAGCTCCTCGCCCCTTTGCTGGGCAATGCATCCGGCAACGCCTATCTTTACCAGGGGATTTCTACGTTTAACATGTTTTGTTCTTCCAAGCTGGCTGAAAAACTTCTGCTCTGCCTTCTCCCGTATTGAACAGGTGTTGAAGATGATCAGATCTGCATCCCTTGGGTCATCCACAGGGCTGTACCCCTGTGCACCGAGGAGACCAAGAAGACGTTCAGAGTCATGGAAGTTCATCTGGCAGCCAAAGGTCTTTATATACACCTTTTTCATACTTTTTATTATTACAAAA
>DROX01000075.1 GCA_011321725.1 Nitrospirota bacterium
CCATAGCCTTTCTGCATCCGGTGAACCTTCCATGCCTCCTGTACCTGAGCCCCGGGGGTTGATATCCTCTGCGGTTTCGTCGGGGCTGCCCTGGAGGCCGGTCTTTACCGATCCACTATGGGCATCCCCGGGCATCTCCGGGGACTGCACAGGAGCATGCAATTCAGGCAGGGGCAGTTCCTTTAACCGTTCAATTATTTCACCCACCGGTTTCAGGGTATCCAGGAGGGTGGCCCTTATGAGCCCCATCTCAAGGGCTACCCTGGGGCTGAAGGAGTTTCTCAGGTCAGTATCCGTCCTGATCAACTCTGAAAGCAGAAGTGCTATCTCCTCCTCTGTCACAGAGGGAAGGACCTTCCTGATAAAGGTCTGTTCTTTTTCTGAAAGACTGCTCTGAATCCTGCCTGTAACCTTTGAGACAAGAAGTACCCTGAAGAAGATGAGCAGATCCTGCATGAAGGTCTTGAAATCCGTGCCCCTGTTATACAGGGACTGTATGGTCTCAAATATCTTCTTTCTGTCTGAACGGATCAGTGCATCCGAGAGCTCCAGCACAAGATCAACATCACTGAGACCAAGGATCGACCTTATCTCCTCCTCTGTGATCCTGTCGGTAAAGGAATGTATCTGATCAAGCAGGGTCAGTGCATCCCTCATACCGCCGTCAGAGGCCTTTATGATCATATCAAGTGCATCCTCTGTAATCTCAATGCCCTCTGCCTCAACAACCCTCTTCAGCTGGGTCCTCATGCTCTCGGGTGATATCCGTCTGAATGGCAGATGCTGGCATCTTGAGAGCACTGTCACAGGCACCTTGTGTGGTGTGGTTGTTGCGAGAATGAAGATCACATGGGGTGGGGGCTCCTCAAGGGTCTTTAAAAGGGCATTGAAGGCAGACTGGCTGAGCATATGTACCTCGTCAATTATGTATATCTTGTAACGACCTGAGGATGGTGCATACTTGACACCCTCCCGCAGCGCCCTTACATCATCAACACTGTTGTTGGATGCACCATCAATCTCCAGCACATCCACGGAATGCCCCTCAACGATTGCCCTGCAGGAGGGACATATCTCACAGGGCTCCACCGTTGGACCGCTGGCACAGTTCAGGGACTTTGCCAGGATACGTGCGGTGGAGGTCTTACCCACCCCCCGTGGACCTGAGAATAAATAGGCATGGGCGACCCTGTCCTGCTGGATTGCGTTCTTCAGGATCCTGCTAATTGTCTCCTGGCCAACCAGCTCGTCAAGATTCTTGGGACGCCATTTTCTGGCAAGCACTAAATAGCTCATTGTTTTGCGGGTTTATGTCAACTTTTCAGGATGACCTATCTCAAGGTAACCTTGAATCCTTCCCTGCGTGTCTTCTCAATGCAGCCAGGCAACAACTTGCTGCGGCACCGGCTCGGAATGCTTACCGTTGCTTCCTTCCGGACCTGGCGGGATTCACACCCTCACCGTGCGCAGGGCTGCTGCCCGGCTGCATAAAAAAGACCCTTAGAGATCGCCTCAAGTAATGCCTCTGACTTATGTCATGGCGGAGAGGGAGGGATTCGAACCCTCGGTAGAGGTGTTAGCCCCTACACACGATTTCCAGTCGTGCCCCTTCAGCCGCTCGGGCACCTCTCCGTTCATTCCTTGTAACTGGTCATACCAGTCCACTAAATGTAAATCCTTGCAGTCCAGGGATTCAGATACTAAATCCCTGTCAAGGCAGGGCACCTCATAAAAATAAGCCAACCACAGGATTAATCAATAAAGTAACCTCATTTTTATTGTTATACACTAAATCAAGTAAAGAAACAAACCCTACAGGCCCAGAGGTGGTGAAGAATGCCATGATGAACCACCTCTCAGCCATGAAAAATCTTCGATTTTTCATGGTGCCTTCCTAACTGCTTACTGCTCACTACTTACTGCTAACCCATCAACTCATCAACTCATCCACCCATCTACTCATCTACCCATCCACCCATCAACTGCTCACTGCTCACTGTGAATAAGGTGTGGTGCTTATTTTTCTTCGGCACCCTGCCTTGGTTTTATAAAACTGAAATTATTTTACACTCTGAATTATACCATATTGTTATCCCCTCTTAACAATTCCCCATGCAGGCAGGAGACAGGATAGGACATCCCGATGGGGGTCTGCAGGGGTCACACCGCCTGCAGACCCCCATGATTCCCTGGTGACAGAGGGCAAAGTCATATTTCAAGGGATCCTCGGGGTCCAGTATCCTGAGCCCCTCTGTTATCTCTACAGCCATCTTCCAGTCCCGGGTCTTACGTGCTGTAAGGCCAAGACAACGGCTTATCCTTGCGATATGGGTATCCAGTGGTATTACCAGCTCAGAGGGCCTGATGGCCTTCCAGATGCCGAAATCAATGTCTCTGTCCCTTACCATCCATCTCAGGTAAAGGCAGAATCTCTTGCATGCCCCGCCCCTTTCAGGTGATGGGAAGAGATGCCGCACCCCTCTTGATATCCCCAATGACCCCGGCATATTACAGGACATGACAGACTCCACAAACCCGGAGATAGCCGTCCTGAGATCCTGACGGTCATACCTGGCGGCAAAGGCCCTCTCAATACTTCCATATCTCCTGAGAAGCTGCGAAAGGATGTGGATGAATGCTACTATATCATCCCCGGAACTGAAACGGTACCTGAGCCCACTGAAATATCTACCCTCTCTTTTCATGGAAAAATTCATCAGGAACTCAAAGGGGCTGGGTCCCATCTTCTCAAGTATCTGATCAATTACAGGGCTGAAGAGTTCCACCCTTCCATAGGCAAAGGATGCAGCGATCAGACCGGCGACCTCAATATCCCCGGGCTCTCTGTAGTTGTGGGGGAACCTTATTGGATCGGATCTTATCCTTGCCCTGAAATCAAATGTCCTGTACAGATAATCAAGGGTCTGTTTAAGCCTCGGGTAGTCCAAAGATTATCTCCCTGTCCTCAAGGTCAACCCTCTCCACCCTTACAATGATACTGTCACCTATGGAGTAGGTCTTCTTTTTCCTCCTGCCTTTAAGGGAAACAGTGGATTCGTCGTAGATATAATAATCATCTGTCATGTAGGAGACATGGAGGAAACCCTCCACATAGAACTCCTCAAGCCTCACCCTGAGCCCATAGGCATTCACAGAGACCACCTTTCCGCTGAACTCGTCACCCACCCTGTCTTTCATGAACCATGCCCTCATGGCTGATACCACTGAACGTTCCACATCATCAGAGAGCCGCTCCATCTTTGAACAGTGGAAGGCGATGTTAGGAAGCAAGCCCTCCAGCTCTTTTGTCCTTGCAGACTTCAGACGTCTCTTTGAGATCACCTCCCTCAGTATCCTGTGCACTACAAGGTCGGGATAACGTCTGATAGGGGATGTGAAATGTGTATAGCACCTGGAGGCAAGACCGAAGTGCCCAATGTTGTCGGGGCTGTAACGTGCCTGTTTCATTGCCCTCAGTATAAGGTGGTTTATAACCTCCTCTTCAGGGAGCCCCTTTATCCTCTCAAGGATGGTGGTAAGATCCGTTGCCTCGAGATTCACCCTCTTCTTTTGCTTTATCACACCGTGTTTCTTCAAGACAGGTATGATTATCTTTGAAAGGCTGTCAATCTTGGCCTGGTCAGGTGGTTCATGTATCCTGTAAAGGGAGGGGATACCCTTTGAATAGAGGAACTCTGCAACAGCCTCGTTTGCTGCAATCATGAAGTCCTCAATGATCATATGTGCAAGATTTCGTTCTGCAACTATGATGTTCTCAATGCTCCCTCGCAGATCAAGCAACACCTCTGGCTCTGGAAGGTCAAAGTCAAGGCTTCCTCTTTCTGATCTTCTCTTCCGGAGTACGGAGCAGAGCTCTGCCATGAGTTCAAAGTCCTGGAGAAGATAGTCGTATTTCCCTCTCAGTGAATCGTCATTATCAACAAGTATCCTCTTCACCTCTGTATAGGTCATCCGTTCGTTGCTCTCTATCAGGGAAGGATAGAACCTGGAGCCCACCCTCTCACCATCTCTTGTAAAATCCATCTCAACGGTGAATGCAAGCCTTGGTGTATGGGGTCTCAGGCTGCATAGATCCTCGGAAAGCCTCTTTGGTAGCATGGGGATGACCCTGTCGGGGAAATACACACTTGTTGCCCTCTGAAAGGCCTCTTTGTCGATCACGGAACCCCAGGGCACGAAATATCCCACATCTGCAATATGCACATATAGCCTGTATCCAAAGGGCTTCAACAGTACGGAGACAGCATCATCAAAGTCCTTCGCCCTCTCACCATCAATGGTAACGGTATTCAGTGCCCTCAGATCCTTTCTCCCTTTGATCATGGAGGGTGTTATCTTCTCAGGCAGGGTGCGTGCCTCCTCGTTCACAGGCCTGGGGAACCTCCTCTTCAGGTTGAACTCGTCTATGATAAGCTCTATGTCCTCCAGGGGTGTGGTAGGTTTTTTGAGTATCTTTGTTATCCTGGCAGTGGGAGGCCTCTTGTCAGTGGGATAGCTGAGTATCTCTGCCTTTACCAGATCGCCGTCCCTGGCCTTTTTCCCTCCAACTATATAGATATCAAAGGGGATGTCCCTCCTCTTTGGTTTCAGAAATGTACCCGCCCGTGTTACCTCAACCGTGCCCACCACGGACTTCTGGGCATGCTCAATTATCCTTACAATACGCCCCTCTCTCTTAACAGGATTCTCCAGCCTCACGATCACCCTGTCACCCTCAAGCGCGCCAAGCGTTGCCCGTGGTGGTACAAAGACATCCTGCTCACCTGAGACCTCAGGGAGCACGAATCCATACCCATCACGGTGCGCCTGGAAGTATCCCTTGATCAATCGCATCTCCTCAGGCAGGCCATATCTGCCCTTTCTTGTCCTGATAACCTCACCTGAGCGGACAAGCTCCCGGAGGAGCTTCTTGAGCTGACGACCCTCTTTCCTGTCAAGCCCCATCAGGGACTGTATCTCCTTGAAGGAAAGAGGTCTGCTCTGCCTCTTGAATAAGCCCATCACATCCTTTTTCTTTAACATATCCATCTCCCTGTAGAAGAATTAAACCTGAGCCAGCAACACTTCTGTCTGAAATAAGGCACTAACAGGTCAAAACACCAGGGATCAGAAGTCTGAAACCCAAAAGGTCTGTAATCCCACCTCTGACTTCCCTGTTGTCATTGTCGGACCCGTCCAGATCCCCAATCAAGTTGAAGAAAAAAGCAAATCATACAGCCCGGTGGTGAAGAATGCCATGTAGCAATACCATAAGTATCTTACATCAAGACCTTATCTATTCACTTAAGTCTTAAAAGACCACCCCCTCCA
>DROX01000076.1 GCA_011321725.1 Nitrospirota bacterium
GAATCCAGTGGTTTCTGTATGCAGTTGGTTGTCATCAGTATTGCACCCGGGAAATCGGCAAACTCTCTCTGCTGGTTCTGCCAGGCCGTGCCATAGTGACCTGCAAGATGGGGATATTTCCTGAGTTCAGGATATCCATGGGCAGGCAGCATCTCTCCATGGGTATAGATGTTAATGCCTGTCCCCTCGGTCTGTTTGAGAAGTTCCTCAAGATCCTTCAGGTCATGGCCTGAAACAACTATGGCCTTACCCTTTTTTGCACCCAGGGAGACCTCAGTGGGTTCAGGGTTACCGTAACGGCCTGTGTTGGCAGAGTCAAGCAGTTCCATGGTACGGAGATTAATCTCCCCACATCGCAGGGCGATTCCGATCCAGTCATTGAGGTCAAGGTCTTTATCACACATGGAGGCAAGGGCCTCATGGATGAATGCATAGATTGTGTCGTCCTCCCTGCCAAGCACCCTCGCATGTACCGCATAGGCTGCAATCCCTTTCAGACCATACATGACTGTATGCATCAAAGACCTTATATCAGGGTCATCATGAAGGGACTGTATATTGAATATGCTTGCCTGTGAGAGCATCCCTTCCATAGCCGCAGATGGGACAAAGGATGCAACCTCTGACTCGACAGACACCTTTGCCTTCTCCCTGAGTTTCTCCCTCAGCTCCACCGCCCTTCTTATCATATGGGCCGTGCTTTCCGGATCAAAGTTCACGTTTGTCAGTGTGGCAAAGAGCGCATCCGCTGTAAAGGCATTAACCTCAGGATCGGTAATTCCCTTTTCCCTGGCCTTTACCGCATAGAGCGACAGCCCCCTCAGGGCATGCTCAAGCAGATCCTGAAGGGCTGATACCTCAGGGGCCTTCCCACAAACCCCGATCTTTGTGCATCCTCTTCCCTTTGCAGCCTGTTCACATTGATAACAGAACATGGATAAAACCTCCTTTGTTTATGTTTTTTACTAATGCAATTGCATCATGTTTAATGGTACCAGCATGCACCATTAACATCAATGATATACATCATAGACCAGGGTCAGAAAGACGCATAAATAGTAAGGCTTACCATTATCTAAATTTACAATTTTAGAATATTACATAACCAAGATTACATATTGACATTTACTTTCTTCTTGATATAATCTTTAATATGAGGCTAAAGGCACTGATACTATTGTTGATGTTCTTCATGGTTGTCCTGATGCCTGTCTCAATAAATCTCACCCTTACTCAGGATGGCACCTATATCGTCAGTCTTGACATATGTAAGACAGCAAAGGGTGCATCCTCTATAAACAGCGACCATCAATATATAGTTTTATCGTATAAACCATTGAGTTATTACCCCTGTTGTGAACTCTATGAAATTGCAGCTCCTGTTTTCAATCCCCTTTTGCTTCCCATCCGTCTGGAGAAACCCCCAAGAGCATAGTTCTCTCCTTTAATCATCCTTATACCCGGATCTTTTTGGTTCGGGGTGGATTATTTCGTAGAGTCTTTTTCTCTAAATTTCTCCCCCAACTTATCTCCACCCCGGATGACTTTCGGGGTGGAGACTTTTTAAAAGCATAAACAAAAACCAATGAATATAAGGAGGTCTCTTGATATGGAAGAGAGAATCCATGGTATTTCAAGGAGAGGGCTAATTCTGAACGCAGGGAAGATCGTGGCAGGTGCAGCTGCCCTATCTGCTGCAGGGCAGCTTCTTAACCCGGCATCTGCCAGGGCATACAAGGTAACTGGAAAGACCTATAAGTACACAAAACTTGACGTGGAGAGGGTTGGTGAGATTACCTATGAAAACTATTTCAAGAGGTGGTGTGCATCATCAGCCATTGCAGGGATGGTTGAGGAACTGAAGAGGAAGGTCGGTGGTGACTGGAATAACTTCCCCATTGATGCATACCGCTGGATGCATGGAGGACTGGCAGGATGGGGCGCACTCTGCGGGACAATGCCAGGTGCAGGTGTAATAATCGGTCTTGTCACGGGTGACACTGATACAGCCGAGGCAATGGTGAATGATCTTGCCTTCTACTACTCATATACCGAGCTGCCAACATTTACACCTAAGAAGATAATAAAATCTAAGATAAAGCACAAGACAATCGCTGGCACACCTGTGTGTCATATCTCTGTTGGTAGATGGATGACAGCCGAGGGTGTAGGGTTTCTTACCGACGCAAGGGCGGAAAGGTGTGCAAGACTTGCCGCCAATATTGCCATGGAGGCAACAAAGATGCTCAATGCCTGGGCAGATGGTAAATACAAACCAAAACATGAACCTCTCTACAATGTGGTTGCCAATGGAATCACATCACAGAACAACTGCCGTGACTGCCACGGTCAGTACGTACCCACACCAAACGAGACCTACGATACACTTGAAAAATAACGGTTAAAATCCTCAATCTATTTGTGCTAAGATAAAATAACCCCCTCCCCTCAGGGAGGGGGAATTTTTACTGAGGAGGTGGCATCCATGAAAAAGACCATTGAGAATCTCACAAAGGCATTCATAGGCGAAAGTCAGGCAAGAAATCGTTACACCTTCTATGCAAAGATAGCCCAGAAGGAGGGGTATGACCAGATTGCAGAGCTTTTTCTCATCACAGCCGACAATGAACGGGAGCATGCAAAATGGCTCTTCAGGCTGATCAATGAGTTGAAAGGCAAAACCGGCGAGGAGCTGAAAGAGATAAGCGTGGAGGCAGCCGCCCCTCTGACCCTTGGCAGCACCGCTGAAAACCTCCAGGCAGCCATAGATGGCGAAAACTATGAGCACACAAGCATGTACCCAGGGTTTGCCCAGGTGGCTGAGGAAGAGGGGTTTCCCGAGATTGCCACGAGGCTCCGGGCCATTGCAAAGGCTGAGGCGCATCATGAAGAGAGATACAGAAAACTCCTTGCCCAGGTACAGGCAGGCACTGTCTTCAAGAAGCCCCAGAGTGTAACATGGGTATGCAGAAAATGCGGCTATGTACACGAAGGTACCGAACCCCCTGAGAGATGTCCTTCATGTAATCATGAGGCAAACTACTTCCAGGTGAAATGTGAAGAATACTAATATCCCTCAAGGGTAAAGCTGGAAAAAAGCATCGGGTAGAGGGATATAAGTGTAAAGATGACCATAAAGAGGATGGAGAGTATTGTCCATTTTCTCTGATATCTGTTGATCTTTTCAAGGGAAGGGAACAGTTTTTTAAGGATCTCTGTGAAGCCCGTAAGCAGCCCGAATGCAGTCCCTGAGAAGAGGGCCCCATAGAGGGGATATCCAATGTAATTATAATATCCCTGCAGTATATCAAAGGGGCAGTGGTGGGTTGGGATTTCATAGAAATAGAGTGATACAAAGCTGATAATTGATGCAAGCGAGATCAGAAAGACTATGACCGAAAAAATACCCATCAGGCCTCTGAATATACCCTTTTGTCTTTTAAGTGATATCAGCCCTGCCAGGACATAGAGGCCAAGGACAGTAAAAAATATATACCTCATGGGTCTGACAGGGAGTGATGAAAGGGAGCTTGAAAGACCTCCCCCCTCTTTGCTGAAGAGTGCCCCGCAGCAGGAGGTGATAATATCAGGGGTCAGGCCAAGGAAGTATCTTGATTGAAGATAGACATCAACCAACACCAGAGGTGCAACCAGAAGAAGCATCCCGTATTTGAACCTTACAAGGGGGAATCCTTCGGTTCTCTGGTCTACATAGTTTATACCTATCCAGAGTGATGAGATAAAGAAGAGCAACATCTTCACATAAAGCACATACCATCCTACAGGGTTTGCATTCAGGGAGCCTGTAGCACACATGGCACCGACAAACTGTCGGTGAAGATCATCAACTGTGTAGATAAAGAGAAATATGGCAAGCACCTCAAAGCCAAGGACAAAGCTCATGATGGTGGAAACAAGATAGGTCTTTCTTTCCAGACCCAGCTGGAACTCTGAACTGCTTTTTATATCCCATCTCCTGAGGATGACCACAGCAAGTACCGACCCGTAAAGGAGAAGGGCAAGCACAATCAATGAACCTACGAGAAGCGCTATTATGCCAGGGTGGAGAATCATATCACACGACCATCTCTCATCTCAACCACCCTGTCCACGAACCCCTGTTCATAAACAAGAGGGTCATGGGTTGCTATCACAAGTGTCTTTCCCTCTTCCTTTAGCCCTTTGAGAATCTCTATCAGCTCCACAGATAGCCTTGTATCAAGATGAGCTGTTGGTTCATCGGCAAGTATTATCTCCGGGTCGTTTATCAATGCCCTTGCTATGGCTACCCTCTGCTGCTCCCCACCGGATAAGCCCTTTACATGGAAGTGTCTTCTTTCATAGATCCTGAGTTTTTTCATCAGCCTCTCGGCCCTTGTCTTTATCTCTGTAAGGCCCATCTCTGTTGGGTACAGGGGCAGCATTACATTCTCCTTCACGGTGATCCCCGGGATCAGGTTGAATTGCTGGAAGATGAAGCCAAAGGTATTTCTCCTTATCTCTGTAAGAAACCTCTCGGGCAGCTTTGCCACATCCCTGCCATGTAGAAGAATCCTTCCTTCCGTGGGCCTGCTCATACAGCCGATGAGACTGAGCAGGGATGTCTTGCCTGAGCCGCTTGGCCCCTTGAGGACCACACACTGTGCCCTCTCTATCTCAAGAGAGACCCCCCTTACAGGCCATACTTCATTGGGCCTTCCGCGATTGATACATTTGCTGACATTCTCTACCCTTATGACTGTTTCTCTATTCACGTTTCAGCCCTTTAATCCTACCCTGTGATCACCAAATCAACCATCCTCATCCCCTCATCACCACATCCGGGTCTGTTATTGCTGCCTTCCATGATGGCACAATAGTGGCTGCCATATAGGGAATCACTGTAAAGAACAGCAACACCGCTATCTGATAGATATTGATGTATGGTACAAGCCTGAACTCGGGGAAGATAACCGACCATCCCTTAAGTGCAGGGGAAAAGATGGATGCACCAAAAAAGTATATATGCAGATAGCCCCCGATCAGCCCTGTCAGAAAGGAGAGAGAGGATATTATGAAACCCTCCCAGAACTTCAACTCCATCACATCAGAGGTCTCCCAGCCTATGGCCTTCAGAATGGCTATCTCATGCCTTTCCTCTGCACTAAGACCTGTTGCCTTGTCCCATGCCAGTATGACAAAGGCAAGTATGGCACCAAGGAACATGGTGAGCACCATCCCGCTGCGCCAGTCAAAGAGCGTATCATAGGTCCTCAGGATCTCCCTTCTTGTTATGGGTCTTGTATCTGGTAGCGCCTCTTTTATCTTTCTGGCAATGTTGTCAACCTCTGTGGGATTGTATATCTGTACCACAATATCTGTTGCTATGGATTGAGGGATCCTGAAAACCTCTCTGAAGTCCTTCTCTCCGATTATCACAAGGTCATTGGTGAGAAGGTTTGACTCATCAGTGAAAATGCCTGCAACCCTGAACCTCCTTACTTTTCCATCAGCACCAATAAGAGGCATGATACTGCCTATATCAAGGAAACGGGCATCTGCCACACCCCTGCCAACAACACAACTGCCTGAACCAACAACAAAACTGCCTTCCATCAAGCTGATCTTGTCCTGCAGTCCCTCTCTTAGAGCCATTACAGTGTAATTACCACCAGTGGAGATATCATAATAGTATCCCCACAGCCGTGGCACAATCTTTCCCACTCCCGGGATATCTTTTATCTTTTTCATGTACTCTACGGGCATCATCTCATGTCTGCCTGCGCTCAGCCTCTGCACGATCAGCTCCGGTGCATCCTTAAGCACAGCAACCGCCTCCCTTTTGAATGAATAGGTGAGAAACACAATTGATGAAAGGGTAAATATTATTAATGAAAAGACAACTATCAGTCCCAGATTCTTGAACTTCCTCCTCCACAGGGAGGAGAGGGCAAACTCAAGTATCTTCAGGTGTTTTATCATTTTTTACCACCCCTCTGGAGATATACCCCCTCTGGTGAAAGAATTGAACCTGCAGGAAAGTGCTCTATAGAGGATGGGTAGTCCTGGAAGGGTGAAAATATGTCTGTCTGGGAGGGATGCCTTGTATAGCGTGCCTCTGTCCATATTGACAGGTCTGTGAGCATAAGGGTGCTTACAAGCATCCGCCTTGCCTCAATATCCTTCTGATACTTCCCTGCCAGCCCCGCACCTCTGATAAAGAGGATGGCCAGGATGACAATCTCAACCATGATAATTGATATAAAGAGTCTGTATTTCATGACCTGAGTTCCGCGCAATCCATCTGATGATAACATCCTATGGGATGAAAGCCGGGGGCGTGTGATACGCCCCCTGAATGAGAGACCTACATCCCTTTCATCTTCATGCCTTTCATACCCTTCATGCCTTTCATGCCCATGGGGATATCCTTCATTGTCACCTCATCAAATCTGAGCATCTTTTTACCGTTATGATCCTTCATGAAGGTCTCTGCATTGGCCCTGCCTTTTACCGGTACAAGTTCCATCCCCATCGGACCCTTCACACTACTGCCTGTTACAAAGTATACATCCCTGTCCCTGGCATCAACCATCTTTGTTGTATAGTACTCTGTTACATAGATCCGTGCCACATCTGCCTGTGTCTTATGGGAACCGTACTTCTTCATATTGAAGTAGAACTTGAACATATCCTTCGGTCCATCAAAGAAGAGATGGCTTCCGTCCTTGAACTCAATAACAGCTATCCAGTTTGTATATTTTGCTACTGGCATACCGCATACAGGGCACTTGTCCTTATCCGATGGCTTCGGCATCTCCGCACTGGAAGTGCCCTGAAGACCCAGGGCGAGTACCATTACAGAGAAAATCACGATAAAATACATCCTTCTTATCATCTCAAACCTCCTTAAAGAATTTCTTGTTGAACCACTATCAAAGAAATTATGAAAAAATGGATAATCCTGCAGATCTCAGGAGATGGTTGGAGGGCGTAAGGGGTAGGGTATTTCAGGTTCAGAATAGTTGTCCTCTTTAAAAAGGACCCTCTTTATAAACATAAGGAATGGTGCTGTCTCTATAACAGGATTTATATCAAAGGCATCAAGATTTTTTACAAAAGAGGAGGAAAGTTTCTTACATATGTTCAGTGTGATTATGGTTGTTTTCTCAGGACCGTCCTTATGAAGATGAAGGAGTGTAACACCTGAAGCAAAAATACAGGCCACAAAGGAAAGGATAAATACAAATATTACCAAACGCCTCATCATCTTGCAACCCTTGCCTTTATCTCAACAGGTCCGAAACGTTCAAAGTCCAGAACAATCGTAACGGTTTCTCCCAGTCTGTCCTTAGCACCGATCAACATGAGATGACGGTCCCCTGGTTTAAGCTCAACAGTACCTTTTGAGGGTATCTCAATATCCCTGATCATTCTCATCCTTCCGTCCACAATCCCGTGGAGTTCGCAGATTACCTCCGGTATTCCCTTCACGGTACAGCCCTTGAGCATGTCCTCGCCATTCCCATCATTAAGTATCACCATAAAGACAGCCGCATCCGTACCCTCCAGCAGTGCCTCCGGCCACTTTATCTTTATATCCGGAGGCCCGCTCTTCTTGCAGGAAAGGAGCAGGAGCAGAACTATAAAGACCAAAACCCTCTGTGGCTTCATACTATGCCTCTCTCAGCATACCGTTTGACATCCTGTATTGTTTTCTCGTCTGTCTGGCAAGCTCCGAACTGTGGGTTACAATTACAAAGGTGATACCCTTCTCCTCGTTCATCCTCTGAAAGAGCTTCATGATCTCTGCCTCGGTCTCCTCATCAAGGTCTCCTGTTGGTTCATCTGCAAGCAGTATCTCCGGATTGTTTATAAATGCCCGTGCAATGGCAGCCCTCCGCTGCTGACCGCCACTTAGCTGCGCAGGATAGGAGTATGCCTTGTCCCTGATACCCACCATCTCAAGCAGTTCCATGGCATGATCAAAATAGTTGACCCTTTCATCCTTTGGCCTGAAGGCCGTTGGCACAAGTACATTTTCTATAATATTCAGCGTGGGGATCAGGCTTGCGAACTGGTATATGAAGTTGATCTTTCTGTTTCTCAGTTCAGAAAGCTCGTTGTCACTGATTGCCCAGATGTCTGTACCATCAA
>DROX01000077.1 GCA_011321725.1 Nitrospirota bacterium
CAGGGATTTGTTTTGAACAGATATTGATTCAGATAAAGGCAGATATATTTCAGGAGGTAAAATGGCTGAACTCAAGGAGATGTACAGAAGGATTATTGAAGATCCCTTTCCCCGGGAGATGAGCATTAAATTCGGAGACCAGACGCTCCTGTACAGAAAACGGATATGGAGTATCAGGGACCCTGAAACAGGCGAGATCGTACAGAGAGGGCTCCGTTACGGAGAAAACCCTGACCAGCCCGCTGCGCTTTATGAGCTTGTCAATGGTAACCTTGTCCTTGGAGGATGTCAGTTCATAAACCCCGGCAATGGTCTTGTAAGCAGCATAACCGAGGAGGACATGATACAGGCAGGGAAGCATCCCGGGAAGACAAATCTCACAGATATTGACAACGCACTGAACATACTGAAGTTCATGATGAAGAGGCCTGCTGCAGCAATAATGAAGCATAACAATCCAAGCGGTGTTGCCTACGGTGCAAGCCTTGCCGAGGCCTATGACCGGGCAAACATGGCTGACCGTATTGCAGCCTTCGGTGGCGCCCTTGCGGTAAACAGGCCAATGGACAGGCAGACGGCTGAACTCATCAGCGAGAATTACCTTGAGGTTGTGGCTGCCCCTGATTATGAGGAGGGGGTGGTTGAGATCCTCGCAAGGAGAAAGAACCTCAGGATAATAAGAATCAGCAAGATGGGAGAGCTTGAGAAATACATGGATACCCCTGTTGTAGAGTTCAAATCATTGATAGACGGAGGTCTTATTGTACAGCAGTCCCAGATAAACAGGGTAAGGACAAAGGATGACCTCCAGCCTGCGAAGACCGTACACAAAGGCCGGGAATACAGCATAAAGAGGCTCCCCACGGAAAGGGAATATGAGGATATGATATTTGGATGGCATGTGGAGCAGGGTGTGACATCAAACTCTGTCATTTATGTGAAGGATGGCGTGACTGTAGGTATCGGTACAGGTGAGCAGGACAGGGTGGGTGTCGCAGAGATCGCTGTCTTCAAGGCATACACAAAATATGCAGATGCCCTGTGTTTCAGACGTTACGGGATAGGATACAAGGATTTTGAACTTGAGGTCAGGCAGGGAAAAAGGGACAGGGCATTGCTTGACGAGATAGACGAGGAGACCAGAAATGCAAAGGGAGGGCTCATGGGTTCAATCATGATATCTGATGCCTTCTTCCCCTTCAGGGATGGCGTGGATGTGGGTATCAGGGAGGGTATTACAGGAGTTGTCCAGCCAGGCGGTGCACTCAGGGACTTTGAGGTCATAGAGGCCTGTAATGAGGCAGATGTCACAATGGTCTTTACCGGCCAGAGGCTATTCAAACATTAAGGAGGTGGTAATGGATTATATAATCGTGATGGTTACTGCACCGGATGAGGAGGTAGCTGCCAGAATAGCCCACGAGATTGTTGAAGAAAGGCTCGCAGGCTGTGTGAATATCACAAAAGGTGTAAGGTCAATCTACTCCTGGGAAGGCAAGATAGAGGATGAGCCAGAGGTTTTGATGATTATAAAAACCAAGGAAACCCTCTTTGAATCCCTGAAAAGAAGAATAGCCGACCTTCATCCTTACAGTGTCCCGGAAATAATATCTTTCAATGTAGTGAGAGGGTCAGAGGATTATCTGAAATGGCTAAATGAGGTAACTTTATAAAGGGGATGCAGGTAACATCCCCTCTTTTTGTTAAACTGCCTCAACAGCCTTAATATCCGGGATATCCTGTTTAAGCGTTGCCTCTATGCCGCCCTTAAGCGTCATGATTGACATGGGGCATGTGCCACAGGCTCCGACCAGCTTTACCTTGACAACATTATCCTCCGTTACATCAACGAGTTCCACGTCTCCGCCATCCCTTTGAAGCATGGGCCTGATCCTGTTGATTACCTCTTCCACCTTGTTTCTGTCTACCATTATAAACCTCCTTGCGATCAATTTATATCTGTATTATAACAGAGAGGATCGGCAAAAAGGATGATATTAATCATATAAAGCTACCTTTTGAGTGGCACGAAGCCGTATTTCTTATAGATGTTCTGCGCCTCTTCAGAAAGAATAAAGGATATAAACTTCTCGGCATTTTCAGGGTTCGGGGCGTTGGTCAACCGTGCAATATAGTAGTTGACCCTGTGACGCTGGTCAAGCCTCTCACCCGGCTCAACTACCTCAAAATCAAGCCCCTGTGCCCTTGCATGGACAGCCTCGGTTGCCCAGACAGGGCCAACATCAACGGTACCCTTCTTCAACCTAAGGGGGGTTTCACGATGATGCACAATGGTTAATATTGTGGTTCCCTCTGCCCTCTTCTCTTCCATGATCCTGTGGGAGAGCCTCTTGCCCCCAGCCCTTTCATACATGTCAATGATGTATTTTGTTATATCCTCCATGGCCCCGGGCTGGGATATCCTCACATCATCCCGTGCAAGATCTTCTACGGATCTTATGCCGGCAGGGTTGCCGGGCGGGGTAAGCAGAACAATCCTGTTGTGCAGATAGATATGATAGTTATTGACAAGGCCGAGGGCCTTGAGTTCCTCCATCGCCTCTTCTGTCACTGATGAATAGACATCAGGGTTTCCCGTTATATACCTGCCCTGAAATAGGGCCCCACCCTTTTTGATCTGTTCAAGTTCAAGCCCCGGTGGTAGTGTCTCATAGAATATCCTCCTCACCTCAGGATGCCTTCTCTGGAAGGCTGCCAGAAGCTCCTCCATCACCATGAACTGGTTGCCTGCCATGAAAAGAATAAGATCAGCGCTGTCAATAATGTCAAGGTTGTGGAGGTCATCCTTCCTCGTTGGTGGTATCTCTGGATACTTCTTTTCAGACATTGTTATGCTCCATTGCAGGTTTTTGAGTTACACTATTATGTTTAAACCATGATGATAAATTCAAGCTGATTATATGTTATATTAAAGTTAACAAACTCATTCAGGAGGGCTTTATGGAAAGGCTTATCCCTGAGGATATCAGGGCTGTACTGAAAAAGGAGTTTCAGGGGTTAAAAGGTGATGTTACCATCTGGCTTTTTACTGCAAAAGGGGGCAATGAAGAGTACAACGATTTCACAAGAAGGTTCTTCAAGGAGCTGTCAGGGATAAGCAGGAAGATAAAGGTCAGGGAATTCTCCTTAAGGTCTAAAAAGGCAATACAGTACGGTATAAAAACCTCTCCAGCCTTCTTGTTGAACCCGGAACAGTACAGTATCCTCTTCCTTGGTGCACCCATGGGCGAGGAGGGACGATCGGTAATAGCGTCGGTGATGATGGTCTCTCAGGGGCACGGGCTGTTGAATGAAGAATCCACACTCAGGCTGAAGGAACTGAAGGAGAAGAGAGAGATCATGGTCTTTGTAAGCCCCACCTGTCCTTATTGTCCCCAGCAGGTGGGTTATGCTGTCTCTGCCGCTATTGAGGCTCCCGGGAACGTGTCTGTCCAGATTGTAGAGATATACGAAAACAGGGGGCTTGCCGAGAGATACGGCGTCGTCTCGGTGCCCCAGACGGTTATCAATGGCAATGTTGTAGCCACAGGTCTACAGCCAGAAGAGGCATTTGTGGACAGTCTTTTCACAGGAGCCCCTGTTGAGATGAAGATAGCACCACCGGCCAGGGAAACGATAAAGAAGGACGTCCTCATAGTTGGAGCAGGCCCCGCAGGGCTAACAGCTGCAATCTATGCCGAGAGGGCAGGGCTCAAGACCGTTGTTGTGGAAAAGGGGAGTATCGGTGGTCAGGTTGCTGTAACCCCGGTGGTTGAGAACTATCCAGGCTATACAAGGATACCTGGCAAGGTCCTGATGGATATGATGGCCCAGCAGGCACTTCAGTACACGGAGATTCACCAGGGCGAGGAGGTACTTGAGATAAAAAGGACCAGGAAGGGACTGTTCCATATAAAGACATCCTCAAACAAGTACGAAACAAGGGCTGTAATCCTTGCCACAGGCGCTGAACACAAGAGGCTGGGTGTGCCCGGTGAGAAGAGGTTTTTCGGAAGGGGTGTGAGCTATTGTGCAACCTGTGACGGTTACTTCTTCAGGGGTAAAAGGGTGATAATAGTGGGTGGTGGAAACTCCGCAGTTACAGAGGCCCTATACCTTGATAGTATCGGTGTTGATGTAACAGTAGTGCACAGGAGGGATAGATTAAGGGCAGAGGCACGTCTTCAGGAGAACCTTAAAGAGAGGAATATACCTGTTCTCTACAATACAGTTGTAGAGGAGATCATAGGAGATACCCTTGTCAATGCCGTAAGACTGAGGGACCTGAAAGAAAAGAGATCCTATGAGATGAAGGTTGATGGTGTCTTCGTAGCAATAGGATATGAACCTATAAACAGCCTTGCCAGAAAAATGAAATTAAGGCTTGACCGGGATGGATATATTGTTGTAGATGAAAGACAGAGGACCTCTATGCCGGGTGTCTATGCCTGTGGTGATATAACAGGTGGTATAAAGCAGATTGTAACAGCGGTTGGCCAGGGTTCAATTGCTGCCATAACAGCCTATGAGGACCTGATGAACCCCTACTGGAAAGGTACAGGGGATTTTGAATAAAGGGTTATAAAAGTCATAGCATCCCTTTTATTGCTGTGTCCTGTATGGCCATATGGGCAGGATGGTATGGATTTATTGCTGAATTTAACTGAAAGGAGGTCATCATGATAGCCCTTAATATGGCAAATGTAATGGAGGAGACCATCGGGGACAGGGGGCTCAGTGAAAGCGAGATTGAAGAGATAAAACCAGAGATAAAGGAGGCCCTGTCCCAGATTACAAGAAGGCAATGGAAGGAACTTGCCTTTCTTGATCTGCCCGAGCAGG
>DROX01000078.1 GCA_011321725.1 Nitrospirota bacterium
CATTCTCAGTAGCCATCCATGGCTACTTCCGAGGGAATTTTGCGATTTGCCATCCATGGCAAATCTTATGCAAAATTCAAAACCGTTCAGACTCTACCATACCACTGCTATGGACTTTATAGTTGGCTTTGGAATTAGATTATTTAAAGGAGGTAAAGGTTGCTACAAACTCAGGAAGTCACATCAGCAGAGAAGAAGTTCTTTCATCTCAAGGAGATACTTTCCGGTATGGACGGTGTGTGTGTGGCCTTCTCTGGCGGGGTTGACAGCACTTTTCTCTTGAGAGTGGCCAGGGATATGCTTGGAGAGAGGGTCATAGCTGTGACCGCCACATCCCCAACCTACCCGGAGAGTGAGTTGAAAGAGGCCATCTCACTGGCAGAGAGTATGAATGTTAGACATATTGTAATCTCCTCCAATGAACTTGAGATACCGGGTTTCTCTGAAAACAGTACTAACCGTTGTTATCACTGCAAGAACGAGCTTTTCCGCAAATTAAAGAAAATAGCAGAAGACCATGGAATAGGTAATGTTGTGGATGGTTCCAACCATGATGACACAGGGGATTTCAGACCGGGCCGGAGGGCAGCAAAGGAACTGGGTGTGAGGAGTCCCCTGTCAGAGGCGGGATTAACAAAAAAAGAGATCCGCTACCTCTCAAAACAGCTGGGGTTGAGGACATGGAATAAACCCTCCTTTGCATGCCTGTCATCACGATTCCCCTATGGAGAGAGAATAACAGAGGAAAAACTAAGGAAGGTGGAAAGGGCCGAGAGATTCCTGAGGGAACTGGGCTTCACCCAGTTCAGGGTTCGGCATCACAATGGAATTGCAAGACTTGAGTTTCTGCCCGAAGAGATGTGCTTCTTCAACGATGCTGACCTGAGAGTGAGAATTGATACAGAACTCAAAAGGATTGGATTCAATTACGTTACCGTTGACCTGCTTGGATACAGGACAGGATCAATGAACGAGGTGATCAAGACAGATGAGGTATGAATATCTCAGAGAACTGATGGTTAAGGTAAAGAAAGGGCAGATTGGTATTGATGACGCCATTAAGAGACTGAAAACCCTGCCCTATGAGGATATAGGGTTTGCAAAGGTAGACAACCATCGCAGTATCAGACAGGGAGCACCTGAAATCATCTATGGGGAGGGCAAGACGCCTGAGCAGATCATCTCCATAATCAGGGTTCTGACAAAAGGTGGAAATGATGCAATTGTAACCAGAACCACAAGGGAGGTCTTCAGGAAGGTAAAGGCAAGATACAGGAATGCTGTTTACAATGAGCAGGCCAGGATGATAGTTGTAAGAAAAAAGGCCAGAAAGACAAAGGAAAAGAGGGGTCTTGTCCTCGTAATCTCGGCAGGCACATCAGATATACCCGTGGCAGAGGAGGCAGCAGTGACAGCAGAGGCCATGGGTAACAGGGTTGAACGTCTCTATGATGTTGGTATTGCAGGCATCCACAGACTTTTTGACAACATAGATCTCATAAATGCCGCAACAGTTTTGATAGTCGTTGCTGGCATGGAAGGAGCGCTTCCCAGTATTGTTGGTGGGCTTGTGGACAAGCCTGTAATTGCAGTGCCCACAAGTGTTGGGTATGGGGCAAGTTTTGGCGGATTAGCTGCCCTGCTGGGTATGCTTAATTCCTGTGCCTCAGGTGTTTCTGTGGTAAACATAGACAATGGTTTTGGGGCAGGGTATCTGGCAAATCTGATAAATAGTTTGCAGGGATAGTTATGTTCAGGAATAACTGACAGATCAAAAGTCCATGCCCACATGGCCCAAAAGGTGATCATGTTTAAGATGTAAAATTTGGTATATACGGGGAGGAAATATGCCTGATTGTCGGATGAGTGGTAACAAGGCTGCAGAGCAGATAATTCAGTGGGGCAGGTCTTACTGGATGGAGACCTGCTTTGACAGGGCACAGGCGCTCAAGCCCTGTCCTTCAGGTGCCACAGGTGCATGCTGCAGAATCTGTCATATGGGACCATGCAGGTTTGTCCATAGCAGTGAGGAACGGGTGGAAAAGGGTATATGCGGGGCAAGGCTGGCAACAGTTGTGGCAAGGAATTTCCTGCGAATGGCTGCTGCGGGCGTGGCAGCACATTCAGATCATGCAAGGGAACTGGCAATTATGCTTCTCAGGGTTGCAAGGGGCGAAATTACAGGATTTGATATCAGGGATACGAAGAAACTTCACAGGATGGCAGGGATACTGGGAATTGAGGTTGATGGAAGGGATAAATACGACCTTGCTGAAGAGGTGGCGGAGAGATTAATAGAAGATTTTACAAGGCAGTGGGGCATTCTGAATTATATAAAGAGGGTGCCAGAGAAGACGAGAGAGAGATGGGAGAGGTGGGATATTGTGCCTGTGGGGATAGACAGGGAGATTGCCGAGGCCCTGCATCGTACCAATATTGGAGTGGACCATGATCCTGACACCCTTTTACTGGGCGCCCTCAGGGTATCCCTTGCTGATGGATGGGGAGGATCAATGATCGCCTCTGACATCACGGATATACTTTTTGGTACACCTAACCCGGATAAAAGCGAGGCGGGATTCGGTATATTCAGGGATGACCATGTGAATCTCCTTGTCATAGGGCATAACCCCGCTCTTACAAAGACACTCATGGATGTGATCTCAGAGCCTGATATTATTGAATATGCCCGGTCAAAGGGTGCGCAGGGAATCACACTGGGAGACATATTTGGTATGCAACAGGGAGTCCCAACAGCTGGAGGGTTTACCAACCAGGAACTCTGTCTTATAATGGGGATTATTGATGCTGCAGTTGTGGACAGGCAGTGTATAATGCCTACACTTGCAGACCTTGCCTATAATTTTCATACAAAGGTAATAACCACATCCAGGAAGGCACACATTCAAGGGGTTTTACATATGCCCTTTGATCTGGATAAGACAGGAGAGACGGCGAGGGAGATCGTTACACTTGCAATAGATAACTACCCCAACAGGACAGGCATGGGAGAAAAGGTAAAGGACAGGGCAGTGGTTTTATCAGGCTTCTCTCTTGAATCCCTGGAGAATATGAACGGTGATATGAGGTTCTCCTTTTCACACCTTAATAATGCTATTGCAGAAGGAAGGATCAGAGGGCTGGTGGGGCTTGTTGGTTGCGACAATCCAAGGGTACAGGCAACGGGCGTTCATACCTGCCTTGCAAAGGAACTGGTCAAGGATGATCTCCTCATTCTAACCACAGAATGCGGGGCAGCGGCCTGTGCCGTCTCAGGGCTTCTTGATCCGGAGAATATACTGAAGGAAGCAGGCCCGGGGCTGAGAAAGACCTGTGAGGAGATGGCAATACCACCCATATTGCATCTTGGTGGATGCAATGATAATTCAAGGATACTGAACATCCTCTCAGCCATTGTCTCTGAAGGTGGTCTGTCTGACGAGATCGGTGGTCTGCCTGTCGTGATTATTGCGCCAGAGTGGATGGCTGAAAAGGAGATTGCTGTGGGATGTTATTTTGCTGCCTCGGGTATTCCCGTTATCATGGGTGGAACATCCCCTGTTGAGGCCAGTGAGGATGTGGCCAGGATAATGACAGAGATATGGTATGAGAGGTTTAAAGGAGCACTTCACTTTGAGCCTGATTACGAAAGGATGTATGACATGGTCATTGAGTATATTGACAGGGCAAGAGAGGAATTGAATCTAAAGGCATATGAGTTTGGAGCTTAGGAGGATATAAGAGATGGAAAGGCTAAACAGTGTAGAAGAACTAAGGAGTCTGAGAATTAATCTGCAACAGGAGATGGAGAGTACAGATAAAAAGACAGTGAAGGTATGCTGTGGAACTGCATGCAGTGCCATGGGCTCCAGAAGGATTGTCAGTGCCTTTGAAGAGGAACTGACAGGTTCTCACAGGGATATTGAGATCATAAAGACAGGATGTCAGGGGCTCTGTCAGAAGGGGCCTGTTATGAAGATAGAACCACAGGGGTTCTTTTATCAGAAGGTAGGTTATAAGAGGGTAAGAGAGATTATCCATAAAACAATCCTTGCTGACAGGCCTGTCAGGAGGCTTCTTTACAGGGAGTCCGTCTCCAATGAACCCCTTGAGAAGATGGAGGAGATCCCCTTTTATAAAAAGCAGGTCAGGGTTGTCCTGAGAAACAACGGTGAGATAGATCCCTGCAACATATACCATTATATAGCAAGGGATGGATATGCTGCCCTTGAGAGGGTCCTTTTGAAGATGTCTCCTGAAGAGGTGCTAAAAGAGGTTAAAATGTCCTGTCTCAGGGGTCGTGGTGGTGCTGGTTTCCCTACAGGAAAAAAGTGGGAGGTGGCCAGTAATGCCCCTGGCAAAATAAAGTTTGTTATAGCCAATGGTGACGAGGGCGATCCAGGGGCGTTCATGGACAGATCACTTATGGAGGGTGACCCCCAGAGTCTGCTTGAAGGTATGCTCATATGTGCCTACACAGTTGGGGCCAGCCATGGATTTATATATGTGCGTCATGAATACCCGCTGGCTGTGAGGAATCTCAGGGTGGCCATCCAGCAGGCAGAGGAACTGGGCCTCTTAGGAGAGAACATACTCGGTACAGGATTCAATTTTACAGTAACCCTGAGAGAGGGTGCAGGGGCCTTTGTTTGTGGAGAAGAGACCGCACTTATAAGTTCTCTGGAGGGTGAGAGGGGATTTCCCAGGCCAAGGCCTCCCTATCCTGCAATCAGCGGCTTGTGGAAGATGCCTACAGTGATAAACAATGTGGAGACCCTCTCCCAGATACCTCTGATAATCCTGAAAGGCGCAGAGCATTACAGGAGCATCGGAACCGAGACAAGCCCTGGCACCAAGGTCTTTGCCCTGACCGGCAAGGTTATAAATACAGGCCTCATTGAGGTGCCCATGGGTATAACCCTCAGGGAGATCATCTTTGAGATAGGCGGCGGGATCATGGGTGGAAAGAGATTCAAGGCTGTACAGACAGGAGGTCCTTCAGGTGGCTGTCTGTCAGAGGAACACCTGGATCTTCCTGTAGATTTTGATTCTCTCGCTGAGGCTGGTTCAATGATGGGCTCAGGTGGAATGGTTGTTATGGACGAAGACAACTGTATGCTTGACATTGCAAAATTCTTCCTCTCCTTCACACAGAAAGAGTCCTGTGGTAAGTGCCCTCCCTGCAGAATTGGTACCTATCAGATGTTACAGATACTTGAGAAGATAACATCAGGCAATGGCGAGGAGGGTGATATAGAAAGACTGGAAAAGATTGGGA
>DROX01000079.1 GCA_011321725.1 Nitrospirota bacterium
ACGTTCTGCAAAGTATGCAAAGCCCGTAAGGATTTAGGTGAACGATAGCGAACCTACAGACCCACTGTTAGACGAGATGCGTATCATAGTGGAAGCCCTCTTTTTATAGCATCATTAAGTTTGCCCATCATATAGCCGATCCCTTTACAATCGGATAAAGGATCGTAAATTTCCTTATTTTGGAAAACATCTTTGATGATTTTTGTGTAGTTCTTTCCACCTACAACCACTATTTTTTCATAGCCATATAATCCTTTCTCTTCTGCCTGATACCTTAACTCATTAACAGTTATAGGGTTAGTATTTTTGTCGTTGAAACTGACATTATATGGGCCAGGAACGAGGTCATCAGGGAACAAAAATCCATATTTAGCGGATAGTATCACCCAAGAAGATGGATAAAACTGTTCAGCATATTTTTTGCACTTAGTAGCGAAAGAGCCCGTATATACGTTCCTTGCTTTTTGCAGGCCGATATTTGGCTTTTTATCCCATATCTTTTTATTTCCGCAAGGGACAACACATAACACCTTCATTGTATTTACCTCTACTCGACCTTTTTCGATTCTAATCATACCATTTACACAAAATTTACGTGCTTCACATTTCTGGAGGACTGGACAAGTATCTGTTATTTTATCTCTTTTTGAGCATCCATATTTTGATAAATGCCAAAGGGGTTCATCCACGTCTAAAGCAATCATGGGTCTATTCTTAGCATTTAAACCTTTTACACTTTCAAACCATGCTTGCCTTATATACCTAAATATCTCATTTAATTTACCCTTAAACTGGCCTCTTACAACTCCTGTCGTTAATGTGGCTCTGGCTATATGAACATCTACAGGAATAGGAACTTTATCTAAATTCTTTAATTCCGTAATACCAACATTATCCCTAAGCATTCTCAACCATAAAGGTCCAATTTTATTCCCTCGAAGATATGGATAGTCAGGCCTCTTCCGACTATTTTCCAAATGAACATCTTGTTTTAATCGTTTTAAAATTGTTAATGCATCCCAATTACAATCTTTAAGGAATTCTCGAGGATCACCCTTCCATTTTTTATAAAACGTTATACTTACGGTTTTCCAGATATCGGCATCTTTGTGCAACTTCTTTGATAGTTTATATTTTTGCATATCGTTAACAATTTTTCTGAAAGAAGTTTTGTGTAACTCCTCAGGATTAAATAAATATCTCGTATTTGGATCCTCAAAAGTTTTTCTCGAAGCCCTCCATAATGCTGGTGCATCTCTTTGATAGTCTATAGAAACTGTTAGAGTTATAAACATAATATGTTCAAGTGAGCCTCTAATTACACCTTTTGGCATTATATCTTCGGGCATATCATTTCGACCATGAATACCAACCGCTGGAAACAAATTGTAAAGTAATTCCGCTACCTCCTTCCCTCTTGCATTGTCTATCAGTAATTCCATCTTTTCTCACCACCTACGTATGTCGCCTAACGTCTTGGGAACATACGAAGATCGTCTCTTTAAATTAAATTATACAGCAATGCAGTATGATGTTTTAACCAAAAAATTTTTGAAAGGAATTAAATAACTCTGCCCTTTCAGGATGATCACCTAACAGAATGAAACAGAAGGGAACTTTGTCCTTAAGTGTTTCAGTGAGTTTTTCCTTTTCTGTCATGGCCTACACCTCCAGAAGGTTTAATTACTCCGTCAAAGACGGAAGCCTTTTGTATACTTTCTGTACAGTAAAGGGATAGAAAAACATGGATTTGCCTGGAGGAAGCCCCTACCCCCCGTATGGGAAAAGGGATTGATTTGTAAAGGAAAAGAAAAATCTGGAAAAGCAAAGGGAACATTAAAACATACTTCGTAATCAGCAGGTCGTGGGTTCGAATCCCATCCCTGGCTCCAGCCTTTAAATACTGAAAATCATTACTTTTTTAGTCCTATGAAAGGAATCTCTGACAGCAGACAGGTCTGGCATTTTTCATAAGCACCAGCCTCAGATATTGACCACCCTGCCATAAAAGATACAGTAGCCATACCCCTTCATGGAGAGGCTGACGGCTCCTGCTCTATCCTGCAACATCTCCTCTGCATCTTTGTAAAAGATGTTACTCAGCACATATCTGTCAAGGTCTTCCTGAAGTTGAGGGATCAGATATACAGATGAATCTGATGATGAAAAATTGACTGCAACCATAACAAACTCCCTGCTGTTCTGCCACTGATAGGCTATAACATTCTCACTACCCGCCCCCTCAACCATCACAAGCTGCCAGCGACCATTATAGTAAATCTCCTGTCTGATTATTGAAAGAAGCCCCATGTAGAATTCCTGTAGTTCCCTGTCCGGTGGTTCATCCCTGACGCACCTGAGCTGTAGTGGCACCCTGATCTTTCGTCCCTCAAACTGTCCGTGATGATAGAGCTTGAGGCCGGGAAGGGTTGAAAAGACAACCCCGGCTGCCTTTAATCTATCCTGGCTAAAGGCAACCGCGCTTCTGTCTTCATCATGGTTCTCAATGAATCTGAGGAGCTTTTCCTGAAAGCCCCTATCCGCTTTGAGGTGCATCAACACATCATATGCAGTGGCATGTCTGAGGCGGTCATAAAGCCTCTTGTCATAGACATAATGAAAACCAAGCTGCTGGAGTGTCCACTCCGTATCCCAGTATGCCTCTGCAATCAGCAGAAGCCCTGGAAGACTGTAGTGAATCATCTGCCAGAACTCCTCTTCGTGAGGGATGTAAAGGTTCTTCGCCTTCAGGTGTCCCCATGTGTTATGGAAGATGTCCTTTAGCACCAGCATGGCCATATCGCACCTGACCCCATCGGCATACCGGGCAATCTTTTTCAGCTCAGAAAGAAGAGCCTTTTTCATGGCAGGATTGAAATGATTCAGCTGAACCGTATCTGACCAGGGTGGGAAATAGGGGTCTCTACCCCTTGCGAAGTAATGGGTCCTGCCCTTCAGCTCAATGGGAGTAAAGTCTGAAGGGTTCTGTCTGTAATCCTCTTCGTCACCCTGGATATAATAATCAGGATGTGTCTTTACCCATTTATGATCCGGTGCTGTGTGATTGGGGACAAAATCAAGCACAAGCCCCATGTCTCTGTCATTAAGCATCTTCCTGACCCTCTGCAGACCCCTCCAGGTACCTATCAACGGCTCAGGCTCATAGGCTGCTATTGAGTAGGGAGAACCGATCACATCCTCCAACCTCCAGCCGGGAAGGGCATTTTCAAAATCCCTGACAAAGTTCTGGAACTCTGGCCCCCTGATGAATATCTCCCTGCCCATTGCGCTCCTCTTCCACACACCCATCAGCCAGATGTAATCAAAACCAAGTTGGTTCAGGGAGTCAATCTCCTCCTCTGGCAGGTTTTCAAGCGTTATCCTCTCATCGTGTTTTCTTGATAACTCATCAAGCCAGACGATGGTGTTTATCTCGTAGAGCTTTCCATGACCACTTCTTATCCTCATAAGTAAGATTATAACCTAAAAAGGATGGTTTTTATTCAGTCCCTGTAGCCCCACAGGGGCTGCACTGATGAGATAATCAGGTTAGTACAGGGCGAAGAGAATTTAGTATAATGCATGTATGACAAAGAGAGTTCTTGTGGCGATTATACTTGCTCTATTTCTTGTGGCAGCCCTTGTTTTCAGCAGGATTTATCTGAAGGGCAATAAAAAGGAACCCCTTCTTATAAGCGGCAGGGTGGAGGCCGACGAGATCATGCTTGCCTCTGAGATCCAGGGAAGACTGGTCAGCGTGAATATCAGTGATGGAATGGAGGTGAAAAGGGGTGATGTTGTGGCCCGGATTGATGACAGGGAGCTGAAGGCGCAAAGAGAGGAGCTACTGAAGGAGATAAAATCCCGCAAGGCAAGGATAAAGGCTGCAGAGACAAATCTGGAGCACCTCGGGAAGGAGATCCAGCATCAGATTGAACAGGCACAAAAGCTGCTCTCCATGGCAGAGTCAAGAAAAAACCAGATAGAAAAGGACCTAGTTCTGAAAAGGCAGAGACACAAACGATACAGCGAACTCTTCGCAAAGGGTGTGATACCAAAGGACAGATACGAGGAGATAGAGCTTGCATACAGAACAGCTGTGGATGAACTAAAGGTAGCCCGGGCAGAGGTTGAACGTGCCAGGGCCGCTGTTAAGAATGCCATTGATTCAAGGCTGAAGATAAAGGCAGCCAGAGACGAGATAAAGGCCCTCAGGGCATCACTTGATGCAATGAAGGAAACACTGAGGCTTATAGAGGTCAGGCTTTCCTATACGGTTATAAAATCACCTGTGGATGGGATTGTGCTGAAAAAGACAGCAGAGCCGGGAGAGGTGCTTGCCCCGGGTGGTGTTGTGGGCATAGTGATCGATCCGCATTCTATATATGTAAAGACCTATCTGCCAGAGCCTTATCTTGGTAAGGTCAGGACAGGGGAGACCGTAGAGGTCTTCACCGATGCCTACCCTGACAGAGCAGTTAAAGGTTACATATGCTTCATCTCTGACAAGGCGGAATTTACACCCCGTGAGGTCCAGTCCAGGGAGGAAAGAGTGAAACAGGTCTTTGAGACCAAGGTCTGTTTTGAGAGGGAACATCCACCCGAGTTTCTCAAAAAGGGCATGCCTGTGGATGTAAGGATACCTGTGATGAGTCAAAAGTCAGGTTGATGAACAGGATTATAACCCTGAGAGGTCTTAAAAAGAATTACAAAAAGACCCCTGCCCTCAGGGGGATTGACCTTGACATTGTGGAGGCAGAAATTACCGGTATAATCGGACCTGATGGTGCAGGTAAAAGTACCCTTCTTAAGGTATGCACAGGCATACTCAGTTATAAAGGAAGTGTAAGATACAGGGGACAGGAGGTTTCTGAGGATCCTGAGGTGGTAAAGAGAGACCTCAGTTTCATGCCCCAGGGCATAGGCCAGAACCTCTACATGGATCTCACAGTGGAGGAAAACATATCCTTTTTTGCCTCCCTCAAGGCAGTGCCAGAGGATGCCTTCAGGAAAAAGAAGGAACGCCTTCTTGAGATGACAGGGCTTGAGGGCTTCAGGGACAGGCTTGCTGGACATCTGTCAGGTGGTATGAAGCAGAAACTGGGCATCTGTTGCGCCCTGGTCTCGGAACCGGCCCTGCTTGTACTTGATGAGCCCTCAACAGGTATTGACCCTCTTTCAAGAAGACAGCTATGGGATATCCTCAATGAGTATCTAACAGAGAAGGGTACAACCATCATCCTGGGCACCTCATATATGGATGAGGCAGAAAGGTGTCACAGGATAATGTTCCTCCACGAGGGCAGATCTCTCTATAATGGAAGCCCTGAAGAGATAATGGGGTCCGAGAAGGGGCTTGAGGAGGCCTTTCTTCAAAGATTAACCGAAATGGGGCTAAGGGCTGTGAAAACAGAACTCCCACCAGAGGCGGTTTCATACAAAGAAGCCGAAGGGATATGGGTGGAGGGGCTTGTAAAGTCCTTTGGCAGTTTCAGGGCAGTGGATGGGGTGAGTCTTGAGATTCGCCCTGGCGAGATCTTTGGTCTCCTGGGTCCCAACGGGGCAGGAAAGACCACACTTATAAAGTGTATGATAGGTCTGCTCAAGCCTGATGCAGGCACTGTGAGACTCTCCGGGCTTGGTCCTGACGCAAAGGGGCTTAAATACAGGCTTGGCTATATGTCTCAGGTCTTTTCCCTTTACAATGACCTTACTGTGGCAGAAAATATAGAACTTTACGGTACACTCTACAGGCTGGACAGAGGTCTGCTTAAAGAAAGACGTGACTGGATACTGGAGTTTTCCAATCTCAAGGGTTATGAGTCCCTTCAGGTGAAACAGCTACCCCTTGGTGTGAAACAGCGCCTTTCCCTGGGCTGTGCCGTGCTTCATCTGCCCCGGATACTCTTTCTTGATGAGCCCACATCAGGGGTTGACCCTGTGGCAAGGGGGACGTTCTGGGAATTTATCAGGATGCTCTCCCGAGATCTTGGCATCACTGTGGTTGTAACAACTCATAATCTGATAGAGGCAGACTATTGCGACAGGGTTGCCATCATGGATGAGGGAAGGATCATTGCCATGGATACACCCCGGACACTGAAGGAGGAGTTCAGCAAGACAGAGGGAGTGGTCTTTGAGCTCTACCCCCAGAGGAAACTCCCTGAGGATGAATTCAAAAAAAGAGGTGTTGCACTTGTACCCTTTGGAAGGAGGTATCACATCTGGAAGAGGGGACTTAATGAACAGGAGATTGTAGATCTTCTAAAAAACCTTGGTATTGGTTATCATTATCTCAGAGAAATACCTCCACCAATGGAGGATGTGTTTATCTATAACCTGGAGAAACAATGAACAGGATACCCTCTATAGCCATAAAGAAATTCAAGGAGATATGGCGTAACAGGCTCTTCCTTGTGCTTGCCTTCTTTGTCCCCTTTGTGATGTTTGTGGTCTTTGGCTATGGCATAACCCTTGATATTGAAAACATGCCCTTTGGCTACATTGATTATGATA
>DROX01000080.1 GCA_011321725.1 Nitrospirota bacterium
AAACAAGGCAGGGTGCCGAAGAAAAATAAGCACCACACCTTATTCACAGTGAGCAGTAAGCAGTGAGCAGTTGATGGGTGAATGGGTAGATGAGTAGATGGGTGGATGGGTTGATGGGTTAGCAGTAAGTAGTTGAACTGTTAGGAAGGTTCCATGAAAAATCGCAGATTTTTCATGGCAGAGAGGTGGTTCATCATGGCATTGATGCAATGGGATTTAAATAATAAAAGACAGAGTCTTTTAGGACTTAAGTGGATAGACAAGGGTCTTGATGTAAGATACCTGAGGTATTGCTACATGGCATTCTTCACCACCTCTGGGCCTATAGGGTTTGTTTCTTTACTTGTTTTAGTGTATAACGATAAAAAAGAGGTTACTTTATTGTTTAATCCTGTGGTTGGCTTATTTTTATGAGGTGCCCTGCCTTGACAGGGATTTGTTGTTGACACTACTGATTCAAAATCATTTTGAAGTTCGGGGCATGCCTGCCCGGAGCGCCCCTTTGTTCACCTTCGGTGAACTTTATCCCTGGATTTGGGTATAATAAAAAATGCCTGATTTCACCCATATAGACGAACAGGGAAAGGCAAGGATGGTGGATGTCTCAGCCAAGCCACCCACGGAGCGTGAGGCAGTGGCCACCGGAAGGGTGGTCATGAGGCCCGAGACACTTCGGATGATCATTGAGAACAGGATCGCCAAAGGCGAGGTGCTCCAGGTTGCAAGGGTGGCGGGTATAATGGCTGCCAAGAAGACGTCAGAACTGATCCCCCTCTGTCATCCACTCGGTATAAGCTCTGTCAATGTGGATTTTCTTGTCAAAGAGAAGGAAAATACCATTGAGATCATCTCACGTGTTAAGACGGTTGGCCAGACTGGTGTGGAGATGGAGGCCCTTACCGCTACGGCAGTTGCTGCCCTCACCATCTATGACATGTGCAAGGCCGTAGACAGGGAGATGGTTATAAGAGAGATCATGCTCCTGGAGAAGCGGGG
Source organism: Nitrospirota bacterium (assembly GCA_011321725.1). Taxonomy (GTDB): domain Bacteria; phylum Nitrospirota; class Thermodesulfovibrionia; order Thermodesulfovibrionales; family JdFR-85; genus JAADHP01. The sequence continues at coordinate 997 of DROX01000080.1, forward strand.
TGGGAAAAGCGGGGAGTTCATAAGAGCAGAAAAAGGTAGATGAACAACCTCCTGGATATCAATTCAGCCATCCTGATGCTCCTTCCCCTGGTTATAGTCTTTTCCCTCTTTGTTATCTTCAGGTACATAAAGAAGAGGAGCCAGGAGGAGAAGGAGAGACAGACAGAGATCTCCTTTATGGCCCAGACCTTCCAGCAGCTCCTGAGCCAGCTCAAGGACAAGGAGCGGGAACTGGAGAGACTGAAGAGGACAGCAGAGGAGAGGGCGGATTTTGTTGAGAGCTACAGCAACAACATAATCCAGAGCGTGCCAAGCGGTGTGGTCAGCCTTGATAATAACCTTGTGGTGACAAAGATAAACACCGCTGCATCAAGGATCCTTGAGGTCAAACCTGATGAGATGGTGGGGAAGAGTTACAGTGAGATCTTTTTCCACCCCATATCTGAAATAATCTCAAAGAGAGAACCTCTCAACAGGGCTGAATTTGCCTACGAGGTTAGCAGGGGAAGGCGAAAATATCTTGGTCTGACACTCTCGCCCCTCTTTGACCAGAGGGATAATCAGATAGGTTATGTCCTTGTCTTTACAGACCTGACAGAGCTCAAGACACTTGAGAACCAGATGAGGCTCAGGCAGTGGCTTTCCTCCCTCGGTGAGGTCTCCCTCGGGATAGCCCATGAATTGAGAAACCCCATGGCCGTGATCTCAGGTTATGCAAAGATGCTGGGCAAGAAGGGGTACGATTTCCCCGAGGTAAGGGCAATAATGGATGAGATAAATCTTATGAACAGGATCATAGAGGACTTCCATTCCTTCTCAAGGACGGTGAATCCAAATCTCCAGAAGATAAACCTGAAGGAGCTTCTTGAGAAGGCAGTGGAGCATCTGTTACATGAAGAGGGGAAGGTAAAACCCTCTCTTAAGACCGGCGAGATCTGGATCACCACCGATGAGGTCCTGCTGAAACAGGCAATCAACAACCTCCTGCAGAACTCGGTGGAGGCGATGCCAGAGGGTGGTACCCTTGAGATTGAGGCCTCAAAGGTGGGAGGGGAGGTTGAAATAGTGATCAAAGACAGTGGTTCGGGGATTCCTGATGCCATAAAGGACAAGGTTTTCCTTCCCTTTTATACCACAAAGGAGAGTGGTTCAGGCCTCGGGCTTGCCATAGTCCATAAAAACATCTCGCTACTGAACGGAAAGGTTGCCTTTGAATCAACAGATGAGGGAACAACCTTCAGGATACTCCTGCCACAAGATTATTCTTAAAAAAAACACCCCCTTTAGGTTAAAATATCACCTGTCATGAGGATGAGCTATTTCTACAGAAGACCTGCCCTGAGTGACGCTGCGGCAAGGAACCTGCTGGAGAGGATCAACATCGAGATCACCAGCAATATCACCGGGATTGAGACGGAGTTCTGCTTCTATGTGGAATCAGCACAGGAGCTGGGGGCAGAGGATATCAAGGTGCTCAGGTGGCTTCTTTCCGAGACCTATGAACCGGAGAATCTTTCCGGGCAGCCCTTCCTTCAGGAGGATGAGAGGGCGATCCTTGTTGAGGTAGGCCCCAGGATGAACTTTACCACCTCCTGGTCAACAAATGCGGTATCCATATGCCATACCTGCGGCATCGGGAAGATTACACGGATTGAACATTCAAGAAGATACAGGTTTATCCTCAATGGGCCCATCCCTGATAGAGAGAGGGAAGAGATGGTGGAGAAGATACTTCCCCTCATCCATGACAGGATGACAGAATGTCCCTATCCCGAGAGGCTCTCTACATTTGAGACAGGCATAAAGCCTGAACCTGTCTATACAGTTCCCCTCATTGAAGAGGGAAAGGAGGCACTCCGGAGGATAAACAGGGAGATGGGGCTTGGCTTTGACGACTGGGACATTGATTATTATTACAACCTCTTTGTCAACGAGATCGGCAGAAACCCCACAAATGTGGAATGCTTTGACCTCAGCCAGTCCAACAGTGAGCATTCAAGGCACTGGTTCTTCAAGGGCAGGCTTATCATTGACGGGAATGAGGTCCCTGAGACCCTGATGGAGATTGTGAGAGAGCCCCTTAAATACAGTAATCCCAACAGCATTATTGCCTTCAAGGACAACTCCAGCGCAATCAGGGGCTTTGAGATAGAGACCATCATGCCTTACAGAGCAGGGAAGGCCTCGGCCTTCATGGGGAAGAAGAAATACTATCATGTAATCTTCACTGCCGAGACCCACAACTTTCCCACAGGTGTTGCTCCCTTTCCCGGTGCAGAGACCGGCACAGGCGGAAGGATAAGGGATGTCCATGCCACCGGGAGGGGAAGCCTTGTAATAGCAGGCACTGCTGCCTACTCTGTGGGCAATCTTCATATCCCCGGCTATAAACTGCCCTGGGAGGAGGAGTTCACCTATCCATCCAACCTTGCCACACCTCTACAGATAGAGATAGAGGCAAGCAATGGTGCATCCGATTACGGAAATAAATTCGGAGAGCCCATCATCCAGGGCTTTACCCGCTCCTTTGGTCTGAGGCTTCCCTGGGGTGAGCGGTACGAGTGGGTCAAGCCCATAATGTTTACAGGTGGGGTAGGGCAGATAGATGACCTCCATATTGAAAAGGGCGAACCAGACAGGGGGATGCTTGTGGTAAAGGTGGGTGGTCCGGCCTACAGGATCGGCATTGGCGGTGGTGCCGCATCAAGCATGATACAGGGTGAGAACATAGAGGAGCTTGACTTCAGCGCTGTACAGCGTGGTGATGCCGAGATGGAGCAGAAGCTGAACAGGGTGATCCGTGCCTGTGTTGAGCTTGAGGAGGCCAACCCCATTGTGAGCATCCATGACCAGGGCGCTGGAGGCAACTCCAATGTGGTCAAGGAGATCATCTATCCGGCAGGTGCAAGGATAGATATCCGGAAGGTGATACTTGGTGATCAGACCCTCTCCGTGCTTGAGATATGGGGCGCTGAGTACCAGGAAAACGACGCGCTCCTTATCAGGCCCGAAAGCCTGGAGCTATTCAGGGAACTCTGCGAGAGGGAGAAGGTGCCCTTCTCCGTTATCGGCGAGGTTACGGGTGATGGCTATATAATCGTCTATGACAGTGCCGATGGTTCCAGCCCTGTGAACCTTGAGCTTGAAAAGGTCCTTGGCAGGATGCCCCAGAAGACCTTCCACCTGCAGAGCATAAGACATGACCTTGAGCCTCTCATACTCCCTGAGGATGTAACGGTTAAGGGTGCCCTTGAGCGGGTGCTCAGGCTGCTGTCAGTTGGATCAAAGAGGTTCCTCACAAACAAGGTTGACCGGAGTGTCACAGGCCTTATCGTCCAGCAGCAGTGTGTTGGTCCTCTTCAGATTACCCTCTCGGATGTGGCTGTGGTTGCGCAGAGCCACTTCAGCAGGACAGGTGCTGCAATCTCAATAGGAGAGCAGCCTGTCAAAGGCCTTATAAGCCCCTCTGCAATGGCAAGGATGACCGTGGGCGAGGCCCTGACGAACATGGTCTGGGCAAGGATCACAGCCCTTGAGGATATCAAATGCTCCGGCAACTGGATGTGGGCACCAAAGCTTCCCGGCGAGGGTGTGAAGCTCTACGAGGCAGCAGTAGCACTGAGGGATATCATGAAGGCCCTTGGTATTGCAATAGACGGTGGCAAGGACAGCCTCTCCATGGCTGCCATTGTAAGGGAGCCATCAGGTAAGACAGAGGTTGTGAAATCTCCCGGCACCCTTGTAGTGTCGGCATATGCGGCATGTCCTGACATCAACAAGGTGGTAACGCCTGACATAAAATACCCGGGCAGGAGCAGTATCCTCTATGTAGACCTTGGCAGTGGAAGGTATCGTACAGGTGGCTCAGCCCTTGCACAGGTCTACAGGCAGATTGGTGATGAGTCCCCTGATATTGATGACCCCGGGCTGTTGAAGAGGGCCTTCAAGCTGGTACAGGAGCTGATTGACCATGGCCTGATACACTCAGGCCATGACCGCAGTGACGGAGGACTTATAACGACCCTGCTGGAGATGGCCTTTGCAGGTGATTGCGGTCTGGAGATCAACCTCCAGAGTTCTGTAGATGATCCCATAAGGGTGCTCTTTTCCGAAGAGCTGGGACTTGTCCTGGAATGCCTCCCTGAAGACGAAGAAAAGATAATCAGGGCCTTCAGAGACGGTGATATCCCCTGTGAGGTGATAGGCTCTACCACCAGGGAAAAGGTGGTCAGTATAAAGGTAAACGGCCAGAATGTGCTGGATGAGGATATGGTTGCACTGAGAGATATCTGGGAGGAGACCAGCTACCGGCTTGACAGGCTCCAGGCAGACCCTGAATGTGTGGATCAGGAGTGGGCCCTTCAGAGAAAGAGAAAGGCCCCGGCCTACAGCCTCACATTTGAACCTGAAGAGACACCCCTGGTGATACTCACCAGGAAGGCAAAACCCAGGGTTGCAATAGTGCGTGAGGAGGGCAGCAACGGCGATCGTGAGATGGCCTCTGCCTTCTACAGCGCTGGCTTTGATGTCTGGGATGTAACCATGACAGACCTGCTGAAAAAGGGGATCTCCCTCAGAGAGTTCAGAGGGGTTGCCTTTGTTGGTGGTTTCAGCTATGCCGATGTCCTTGGTTCAGCAAAGGGCTGGGCAGGCGGCATAAGGTTCCATGGTGACTTATACGATGAGTTTGAAGAGTTCTATCACAGGCCTGACACCTTCAGTCTTGGTGTCTGTAACGGCTGCCAGTTGATGGCCCTTCTTGGATGGGTTCCCTGGAGGGGGATTGATGACAAGGGCCAGCCAAGGTTCATAGGGAATCGCTCCGGCAGGTTTGAATCAAGGTTTTCAACTGTAAAGATATATGAAAGCCCATCAATAATGCTGAGGGGCATGGAGGGGTCGGTGCTTGGTATCTGGATTGCCCATGGAGAGGGAAGGGTCTATTTCCCGGATGAAAGGATTAAGGATGAGGTGCTTGCCAGGGGGCTTGCGCCACTCAGGTATGTGGATGACGATGCAGTACCCACAGAGACCTATCCATTGAACCCCAACGGCTCACCTGGAGGTATTACAGCCCTTTGTTCACCTGACGGGCGACATCTCGCAATGATGCCCCATCCCGAGAGGGTATTTCTCAAATGGCAGTGGGCATGGATGCCAGAGCAGTGGAAGACCTCGCTGAAGGCCTCTCCCTGGCTAAGGATGTTTCAGAATGCATACTACTGGTGCAGTGAGGCTTAGATTTCCTTCACCGGACCAAGAAGGGTTATGGCTGTCCTGTCCTCTCCGAATAGCATATCAGCCAGGTCCCTGATCTCCTTCATATCCACACTGTCAATGATCCGGATTATCTCGTCAGGGCTGTAGTATCTTCCGTAGTAGATCTCCTGGCGGGCGATGTTTGTCATCCTGCCAGAGGTGGATTCAAGGGCGAGTATTATGTTGCCCCGCAGCTGTTTTTTTGCCCGCTCAACCTCCTCGGGGGTCACGGTGTCCTTGAAGGAGCTGAACTGCCTCTGCACTATGTCTATTACCTCCCTGTATTTCTCCGGAGATGTGCCCACATAGACACCGAAGAGGCCTGTGTCAAAGTATGACGAGGCAAAGGAATACACCGTATAGGCAAGCCCCTTCTCCTCCCTGATCTCCTGGAAGAGCCTTGAGCTTACACCCATCCCCATTATTGTATTCACGATAAGCAGGGCATACCTGTGAGGGCTTGTCTGGGATACACCCTCCACACCCATGCAGATGTGCACCTCAGCGGTGTCGCGCTGTACCACCCTCCTGACAGGTGTGAAGAGAGGTTTCCTTATATCTTCCTCCCTGCCTGACAGTCTTACCTCGCCCATGGATGCATTGAGGATATCAAGGACGGTATCATATTCAAAGTTACCTGCACAGGAGATGATCATGTTGTCCTTTGTGTAATGTCGCCTGATGTATTGAAGGAGTTTCTCACGGTTGAAGGTTACCACAGTGTCTGGCTCACCAAGGATCCTGTGTCCGAGGCCCGAGTCTTTCCATACGAATTCATTGAACAGGTCATGCACATAATCATCAGGGGTATCTTCAGACATCCTTATCTCTTCAAGGACAACACCCTTTTCCTTTTCAATCTCCTCTTCAGGGAAAAGGGAGTTCAGAAGGATGTCCGACAGGAGCTCTGATGCCACAGAGAGGTATTCATCAAGGGCCTTTACATAAAAGGTGGTGGTCTCCTTGGATGTGAAGGCATTCAGGTCAGCCCCGAGGGAGTCAACCTCGCAGGCGATCTGTTTCTGGGAGCGGTTAGTTGTGCCCTTGAAGAACATGTGCTCCAGGAAATGGGACAACCCTCTCTCTCCGTCCTTTTCAAACCTTGAACCCACCTTCAACCAGACCCCGAGCGAGACGGAGCGTACACCGGGGATCTTTTCCATAACAAGGGGGATATTGTTTTTCAGGTGGACCTTTTTAAACATACAGTTCTCCTCTTCAGGGAAAGGGTGATTGAAAAGAGGAAGAGATGGTCCGCAGGCAATCAGGCCTTTGCTGCGGATCTCATGGCATCCTTTCTGCTCAGTTTCAGTCTGCCCATCTCGTCTATATCAATGACCTTCACAAGGACCTCATCGCCTACCTTGAGGACATCTGAGACCTTTCCTATCCTCTTATCTGAGATCTGGGAGATGTGAAGCAGCCCTTCAGTGCCTGGTGAGATCTCAACAAAGGCACCAAAGTCAACAATCCTTTTTACCTTGCCCATGTAGATCTGGCCGACCTCAATCTCCTTGACTATTCCCTCAATAATCTCTTTTGCCTTCTTTGCCGAGGCCTCATCTGAGGAGATGATGTTCACAAGCCCTGTGTCATCAATGTCTATCTTTACACCTGTCTCGTCAATTATGTTTCTTATCACCTTCCCGCCGACACCTATTACATCCCTTATCTTGTCAGGCTTTATACGCATCGTGAAGACCCTTGGTGCATAGGGGGATAGCTGTCTCCTCGGGGCCGAGATCACCCTGTTCATCCTGTCAAGGATATGAAGCCTTCCCTGTCTTGCCTGCTCAAGGGCCTGTTTCATGATCTCCGCTGTTATTCCTGCAACCTTAACATCCATCTGGAATGCGGTGATCCCCCTCCGTGTGCCTGTCACCTTGAAGTCCATGTCACCAAGGTGGTCCTCAATACCCATAATATCAGAGAGTACAACAGCCTTGTCAGCATCCATAATAAGCCCCATTGCAATACCCGCAACCTGTGCATCTATGGGAACCCCGGCATCCATGAGGGCCATGGATGCACCGCAGACGGTCGCCATTGAGGAGGAGCCGTTTGATTCAAGGATATCCGAAACCACCCTGATGGTGTAGGGGAATCGCTCCTTTGGAGGGATCATAGGCTTGAGCGCCCTTTCTGCAAGGGCACCATGACCTATCTCCCTTCTTCCAGGTGAACCGAGCCTCTTCACCTCGCCAACGCTGAAGGGCGGGAAGTTGTAGTGGAGCATGAAGGACTTGAAGGACTCACCCTCAAGGGCGTCAATCTTCTGTTCATCCTCTGAGGAGCCAAGTGTGACCGCTACAAGGGCCTGGGTCTCACCCCTGACAAAGAGGGCAGAACCATGAACCCTGGGAAGAAATCCCACCTTCCCATAAAGGGGTCTGATCTCGTCAGGCCTTCTGCCGTCAACCCTGATGCCTTCATTCAGTATCATTGACCTGACAAGTTCCTTCTCAATATCGTGGAAGATGTCTGATATCTCTCTTGACCTGTCCTCTTCATCAGAGGAGAAATGGGAGATGGCATCTTCAAGTATGAGGTCCAGGGCTTCCTGTCTCTTGAGCTTGGTTGGTATTGTGATGGCCTTCCTCATCTTCTCAATCACATAATCATATACCGCCTTCTTCAATTCTTCATCATAAGGGGGAGGGGTAACCTCTCTTTTTTCTTTCCCGCAGATGCTGGCCAGTTCCCGCTGTATGAGATTGATCTTCTTTATCTCATTATGAGCGAACTCTATAGCCTCAAGGACCGCCTCTTCTGAGACCTCCTGTGCACCGCCTTCCACCATCACCACTGCCTCATCCGTGCCTGCTACCACAAAGTTCAGTGTCACCCTTTCGGATTCTTCAAGGTCGGGCAGACAGACCAGCTGGCCATCAAGGAGCCCCACCCTGACGGCTGATACAGGACCGTTAAAGGGGATGTCCGAAAGCATTAATGCCGTTGACATACCGATTATGCCAAGGACATCGGAGACATTCTCGTCACCAAAGGAAAGGACAGAGACTATCCCCTGTGTTTCAGAGGAAAATCCATCAGGGAAGAGGGGCCGTATGGGCCTGTCTATAAGGCGGGAGACAAGTACCTCCTTCTCAGAGGGCTTACCCTCTCTCTTGAAGAACCCACCTGGTATCTTTCCCGCTGCATAGGCCTTCTCCTGGTAGTCTATGGTGAGGGGGAAAAAATCAAGGTCTTCTCTGGACCGCTTCTCTGCAACAGCTGTTGCAAGGATTACAGTATCCCCGAATCTTACCACAGCGGAGCCGTCAGCCTGTTTGGCCAGCTCCCCTGTTTCAATGATCAATTTTTTGTCCCTGATATTTATATCAATACTCTTTGGATTGATATTCAGTTTTTGCCGTTCTGCTTCAAGGTCTGACATTTTCATTACTCCTCTTTCTGTAAATTATTTTCTGATTCCAAGACGCTCTATGAGCCTTTCATATCTTGAGGGGTCGGTTCTTTTAAGATAGTCAAGGAGCTTTCTCCTCTGTGCAACCATCTTCAGAAGCCCTCTCCTTGAATGGTGGTCCTTTTTGTGGATCTTGAAATGCTCGGTCAGGTAGTTGATTCGTTCCGTAAGGATTGCCACCTGAACCTCGGGTGAGCCTGTGTCGTTTTCATGGGTTTTGAATGCCTCAATCAACTGCTGTTTCCTCTCCTTGGTCAAAGCCATGGTGTTCACCTCTCCTTTCCTTGATATTTTCAGAACTTCATGCCCCCTCAAAATTAAAAAACGATTTTAAGTAATTTTAAGAATAACATAGTGATAGCAATCCTGTAAAGTATGCTATTCAATGGGCAGAACAGATTTTTCTTGTCTTTATTTCTGTGGTGGGGTTAAAATAAAAGAAAGTTGAAAGCATGTCACCTCTGGGATTCCATCCACTGAGGGGGCCGGGTTTTCAACCTTTCTCAAAACCAAAAGGAGGATTTAGATGAAGAAGGTATTACTAACATTGCTGTTTTTGTTGATGGGTGCTGTCCTGGTCTTTGCAGCAGAGGCAAAGAAGAAGGAAGTAAAGACAGTGGCAGATGGAAAAAAGATTTCAATTGAATACACCCTGAAGCTTGAGGATGGAACAAAGGTGGATTCAAATGTTGGTGGTAAGCCCTTTACCTTTATCCAGGGCAAACACCAGATAATACCCGGCCTTGAAAAGGCCATTGCCGGCATGAAGATCGGCGAGACAAAAGATATTGTTGTCCCGCCCGAGGAGGGGTATGGGCCGGTAAGGAAAGAGGCATTCCGTGAGGTTGACAAGAAGCGTCTCCCTGCTGATGCGCTCAAGGTGGGCACAATGCTCCAGGGCAGAGACCCCTCCGGTGGTGTGATATACGCAAGGGTTGCCGAGGTGAAAGAAAAGACAGTGGTGCTTGACTTCAACCATCCCCTTGCTGGTAAAAAGCTCTATTTCAGTGTGAAGATACTGGATATACAGGACAAATAATTTCCCGGGCATCCTCATCCCATAACCCCTGAAGTAAATCTTTTCAATGGGCCGTCCTCTGCTTTCCCGCGAGGACGGCCCGGCTAAAAATTTCAATTAATACAGCCTCTCTCATTTTCTGATCTACCTGAAAGGTGTGTATTTAAAAGAATAAAATGAGGATTCCACCACACACCTCATTAAAGTTTTTTCAATTTTATCCGATAATATATCATGATGAAACCCTGTTGTTTTCTTTTAACAGCATCATGCGGAAAGGCTGGCAAGGGGCTCCTGTTACTGTCATTAACAACCTTCCTCCGTCTATAAATCATTTGTATAAATGTTATAGATCAGTAGTGTCCAAAATAATTTCAGTTTTATAAAACAAGGCAGGGTGCCGAAGAAAAATAAGCACCACACCTTATTCACAGTGAGCAGTAAGCAGTGAGCAGTTTATGGGTAGATGAGTGGATGGGTGAATGGGTAGATGAGTAGATGAGTAGATGGGTTGATGGGTTAGCAGTAAGCAGTGAGCAGTAATAAAGGCCCAGAGGTGGTTCATCATGGCATTGATGCAATGGGATTTAATTAATAAAAGACAGAGTTTTTTAAGACTTAAGTGGATAGATAAGGGTCTTGATGTAAGACACATGAGGTATTGCTACATGGCATTCTTCACCACCTCTGGGCCTATAGGGTTTGTTTCTTTACTTGATTTAGAGTATAACAATAAAAAAAGAGGTTACTTTATTGATTAATCCTGTGGTTGGCTTATTTTTATGAGGTGCCCTGCCTTGACAGGGATTTCTTTTAGACAGATATGGTTATAAATACTAAAAAAGATAGAGATAAAATTTTTCATTAAGGGAGGCACAATGAAAAGACTTATCATGAATCTTTCCCTCAAGAAAAAGTTTGTTCTGCTCTTTGGTTTCATTGTTGTGGTTACTGTCCTCTCAATACTCACAGGAACGCTATCATTTGAAAGGACAAAAGTGGGAGGAAGGTTCTACAAGGGGATAGAACTGAAAAGGGATGCCATTGATGAGATTGCACGGATCAGGATGAATGTGAACCTCGTCAGGGGACTTTTCTATGCCCAGCTTTACTCATACGATGATGCCGTTTCCGAGAATATAAAGATGATCATAGAAAAAACCAACAAATTGTTTTCCAGACTGAACGGGAAGATGGTCAGGACCGGCGCCAGTGGCATCTATTGTGGTTCCTGTCACGGACTGGACAGGGCAAAAGAGGTGTTTTCCTATATCAAAGAGTCTGAAACCCTCTGGAGGAACTATTCTGACAAACTGGTCAGTGTGGCGCTGCCCGAGATAGAAAAGGGGAAAAAGGATGAACTTGAAACACTTATTTACGGTGAGCTTGACGATGACTTCTTCGGCATCATGGAAAAGACATCCATCCCCCTACAGACGCTCCGTAATGTCTATCCCCTGCTCGTGGAGCAGCTAAAAAAGGAGGCTAACATATTGACCCTTGGCTTCCTGATCGGCGGTATCATGTTTCTGATCTTTCTTGCCATCATGCTGGTGGCATTCCTTAAACTGATAGTCCAGCCTGTTAAGAGTGTTGCCGAGACATCCAGGAGGATATCCACCGGTGAATTCAATGCAGTCACTGTAGAGGCCCGGGGCAGGGACGAGATCGGTGAAATGGTCTCTGCCTTCAACAGGATGACATTTGAGATATCTGGGATCGTGAGCAAGGTGAAACAGCAGATTTTGAAAATTGCATCATCCTCGTCGGAACTCTCAACCACTGCGGACACACTGTCAGGTTCTGCTGATACACAGGTGAGGCAGGTTGAGCAGGTTGTGGCAGCATCAACAGAACTGTCCCAGACCGTGATGGATGTGGCAAGGAACGCCTCCGAGGCAGCAGAGGCCTCAAATGAGGCCAATGATGTGGCAACAGCGGGTATGGAGGTTGCAGAGGATGCCATGAAGGAGATAAAAAGGATATCAGAGGTTGTGGCCAGTGCTGAGAAGACAATAGAGGTCCTTGGTGAAAGGTCTCAGGAGATCGGCGAGATAAGCACTGTTATAAACGAGATAGCCGAGCAGACCAACCTCCTTGCCCTGAATGCTGCCATTGAGGCTGCAAGGGCAGGTGAGCATGGCAGGGGTTTTGCCGTGGTAGCTGATGAGGTGAGAAAACTTGCTGAAAAGACGGCTCATTCCACAAAGACGATCTCTGACAAGATTAAGCAGATACAGACAGAGGCTGAAAACTCGGTCAGTACAATCCAGATGAGCAGACAAGAGGTTGAGAAGGGTGTGAAATACATTGATATGATCCATCAGTCCCTTCAGTCCATCCTCATGGTCTCTGCAAAATCCAATGACATGATGCAACAGATTGCCACTGCCACTGAGGAACTCTCATCAGCATCAGAGGAGATTGCCCAGAGCATGACCGAGGTATCAAGAGAGATAAACGAAACAGTTGGTGCCATAAAACAGCTGAGGGAAGTCTCACTGGTCCTTTCCGATATTGCAGATGAACTGAAGGCTGACATGAGCTGGTTCAAAGTAGAAGGTGAGGTGAGCTATCCAGTAAACTCAACAGAGGATGAGTACAGGATAACCCCATCAGAAAGTGGTAACCATTACATGGAAACAAATATTGAAGGCTATGGTGGTAACGGAGGGAACGGTCAGATAGACTGAAAGGACAGGTAGTGATACCCTTTTATCTTGACCCTCTAATCCACTGCGTGCCTTAAAATCCATTTGACAGAATGCTGGAGTTTGAAATATAATTTTTCTGTGGGCGATTAGCTCAGTGGGAGAGCGCTGCCTTCACACGGCAGAGGTCGGTGGTTCGAAACCACCATCGCCTACCATCTTATTTATCTGAATCAATGACTTATCTTTTCAATCTGTCTCCTCTCAAAAGGCCTCTAATAGTTTATTATCCGGGTCTTTTCTTCCTTTATTCAGAAAACAGATAACCGTAAGCTGAATAAAGGTCTGAAACATTTCCAAAATATTTCCTTCTTTGCCATTTTTTGTTTTAGCCTCTCAAAATATACCTATGAGAGGCGGACAAACTCCTTCATGGCAATGGTGATTGCCTTTGTCCTGGACTTCTCACCTGTAATCTTCTGCACCTCAGAAAGGAGATCATCAGAGGCTTGAGAAGTGGATAAAACAGTAGAGCTAAGCCTCACAAAAAAGAATTTGAGATACCTTGACAAGGAGGCATCAAAAATATTAAACTTAGCTAAACTTAGTTCAAGAGAGATAAGAGAATGCAAATAGTAAATATTCATAAGGCCAAGACAGAGCTATCAAAGCTTATAGAAGAGGCTTTAAAAGGAGAAGAGATAGTGATTGCCAAGGCTGGCAAGCCTGTGGTCAGGCTTTTGCCATTTAAACCTCCGTTAAAGAAGCGGAAGCCAGGGCGATATAAGAAAAAGATATGGATAGCACCGGATTTTGATGTTACACCAGAAGAGGTTATTAAATCTTTTGAGGGCAAGGAGTGAAGCGTTATCTTCTCGATACCCATGTATTTTTATGGTGGCTGACAGATGATCCATCTTTAGGAGAAAAGGCCAGGGCAGTCATTTCTGATGAGACAAATCCAGTATATGTAAGTGCAGCCACTGTGTGGGAGATTTCTATAAAGAAGAAATTGGGAAAATTAAAGGCCCCTGAGAATATGGAAAAGATAGTAGAGGAAGAGCAGTTTATTAAACTTCCCATTCTTCTTTCTCATGCAGAAAAAGCCGGTCAGCTTCCATATTATCATCATGACCCCTTTGACAGGATGTTGATAGCTCAGGCGCTGACAGAGGGCTTGACCATTGTTACAGCAGACAAAGGATTTTCAAGATATAAAGTAAAAATTCTTTCTGCCAGGAAATAAGAATATACCATGAAAATCATAGACCTGAGTACTTTATATTCCGACATTGCAAAGCTTTCGGAGCTTGATGATTATGTGAGGAAGGCAAAAGAACTTGCCGGTGAGGGCGGAGAAGTGGTGCTCACCGGAGCAGGGCCTGTGTGGCTTTATCTGAAGATCGCCCATGCACTTCACGGAAAGGCAAAGCGGCTGATTTATCGTAGCCCTGTAGCAGGAGATGTGGTTATATTTGACCATAATCCCTATTGATCTTTGTGTAGAAATGTTTTTAATATTAGTGATAAAGTTCTTTGAAAACGATATAGCAATTTTCGTTCCATCAGGAGTCGCAGGAATTTTGCAGAACCCTCCCTGTAACTCTCTGTTATTCTGTAATAAAAATAGGGGGGTCTGTAGGAACCAAGACCTCATTTAGAAGGGATTGCGACATCACCTTTTTAAACTCCATTGCTCCTGTGACTTGAAATGTAGGAACCAAGACCTCATTTAGAAGGGATTGCGACCCACAACCGATGTAGGTGCCACCACAAGGGTAGGGTAGGAACCAAGACCTCATTTAGAAGGGATTGCGACGTGAGTGAACCATCAAAATTGAGTGTGACTGTGTAGGAACCAAGACCTCATTTAGAAGGGATTGCGACTGAAAATGGAGGCCAGAGCTTTCTGCTTGACCTCGTAGGAACCAAGACCTCAAATAGAAGGGATTGGCCGCCTGCGGCGGAGTCAACAGTCAACAGTCAGGAGTCATGAGTCAGGAGGGAGAAATGAAGAAAAGAATAAGGAGTTATCGTGATCTGGTAGTTTGGCAGAAGGCTCATGAGTTAGCAAAAATGGTTATAGAGATATGCAAGACCTTTCCTTCCACAGAC
>DROX01000081.1 GCA_011321725.1 Nitrospirota bacterium
AATGGTGGTAATGGGGGGGCATGGTTAAGGCATCCGTCCGGCATTGAGTTGCCATCAAATGGCGAGTATGGTGCATACACAACATACGACCCTAATGTTCCGGTTGCCCGAAAAGATGCAGTTACCCTGAGTACTTATTCTGGCCCTTCCGATACTGTTACACCTGGTCAGGATAAGGTCATGTGTCTTAGCTGTCACAGAGCACATGGTAGCCCATATAAAGATATGTTACGCTGGGATTATGATAACATTATTGCTGGTGGTGGCGGCAGCGGCGGCTGCTTCACCTGTCACAGTACAAAGAATTAGTTGAACCCAGATAAAAGTCTTTATGGGGGGATTGGGTTCTATTGACTCAATCCCCTTTTTATTTTGTAGTTCTGGCTGAGTTTAAGTCCCCTGACCTGATTTGGGAATCTAAATACCGGTGAGCATTAAAAAAACCGGGAGTGACGATTGACATTGCAACCGGAAAAACATTAATTTATATGGAATTTTCAGTGGAGGTTGTCATTAGAAGAAGCGCTATAATAGGTATTTCAATAATGGTTCTGCTCTGGCTGACGCCTCAAGTTCATGCGCAGGAGCCCTATGTCTATTTCCAGAAGATAATAAACTATGATGAAGAGGGCAAACCCCTCCTTATGCCCTATTTTGTGTACTCCGACCATCGGTGGAATGAACTCTATGTGATTGATGGCAGAGGAAGGATAATCGTTTACAATTCAGAGTTTTATCCCATATTGACGCTTGACAGGAGATGGGGTATTGTCTCTCCTCTGTCTCTTACCATGGATCGCAGGGGAAACCTTTACGTCATACAGGCCCCATCAAGGCAGTACAGGGATTACAGGATCTCTGTCTTCAACAGGGCGTTAATCTGGGAGAGGGATATTGTTTTAAAGGCTGAGATCAAGGGAAAGGAGTTTCTTCCAAGGAGGTTGGCTGTTGATGAAAGGGGTGATATATATGTTGTTGGCGAGAACTTCAGGGGGGTGGTTGTCCTGGATAGTAAAGGTGAACTGAAGGGTATACTCTCGCCTGTGGAGAAGGGAGAAAAGGCCCCAATTGTGGATGTCAGGATTGATGATAAGGGCTGGATTTATCTTGTGAATATCTGGGATAGCAGGATCTATGTCTACAACAAGAACAGGAGCTTTCTCTTTGCCTTTGGTGAGAAGGGCGGTGTGATGGGAAAGCTGAGCCAGCCCAAGACGGTTGCAGTGGATGTCAGGAGAGGGCTGATCTATGTGGTTGATTACATGAGGCATTCTGTGTCAGCCTACAGCAGGAACAGGGGGGTCTTTCTCTTTGAGTTTGGTGGTAGAGGATGGTCAGAGGGCTGGTTCCAGTTCCCCGTGTATATTGACGTTGACAGTGAGGGCAGGATAATTGTGGCGGACTTCTTTAATAACAGGGTGCAGGTCTTCAAACCAAGCACCAGGGCTATACTGGGAGAGTATATTGTTGTACAGTAAGAGGGTTTCATATATTGTCACAGTGGCTATTCTGCTTTTCTTTGTCTCATCCTGCACCACTGTAAAGGAGAGGCAGACGCTGAAAGAACTTGATTATGGAAGGGTTACGGTTGTCCTTGCTGTGGATAAAGAGGTAAAGGCTGATCTTGTCTTTCTTCTGGCAGGTATAAGCCTATTAAGTGATACAGGCATGCAGGTGCAGCTTCTTGACTCTCCTGTTACTGTCAGCTCCCTTGAGCTGAAGGGCAGGCAGATGATAGTTGCCGAGAAAAGGCTCCCTGAGGGAAGGTACAGGATCATGGGTATATCAATAAAGGAGCCTGTCATACGCAAAGGGGAGGGGGTTTCTGCTCTTGCCTATGATGGTGCGGTCCTGAACCTGAAGATAGATACAGTGGTCTACAAGAGAAGGAATACAATGGTTTTTCTCAAATGGTATCCAGCGGAGTCAATAAAAGAGGGGTACAGGTTTGTTCCTCTCATCAGTATCATGACAAAGCCCCCTGATATCAGCAGTCTCCTCGCCTTCATAACCAACAAGGGGGCGGGCACGGTTTCGGTCATTAACAAACACACAGGAGAGATTGTGGATACCGTTGTGGTGGGTTCCGAACCTATGGGGATCACGGCAGGTGTTGTAAAGGGAAAGAAGAGGATCTATGTGGCCAATTCAGGTGCAAATTCCATATCAGTTATAGACCCTGATACACATAACGTGGACAACGAGATCCCTGTGAGATTCGGCAATGAGCCCGTGGATATAGCCGCTGAAAGGATATCCCCTGAGAGGGAGTTGATCTTTGTTGCCAACTTCAGATCAAACAATGTAAGTGTTATTGATCCTGAAGCGGTTCAGGAACTGGAGGCCATAAATGTGGGTATCGGGCCTGTAAGGATTGTTGCTGATCCTCCACTGGAGACGGTGTTTGATTCAAGGTTCCTGGGTTTTGAGGAGCTGAACCTCCTCAGACAGTTCAGGGAGAGGTATTTTAATGTCTATGTGGCAAACAGGTTATCAAACAGTATAAGTATCCTGAAGATTGATACCACCTCAGGTAGGGCTGTGGATATCTCAACAGTGGATGTGGACTGGTCCCCCCGGGCGCTGTACCTTGACTACCAGAGGGGAAGGCTCTATGTGGCAAATTATGGCTCAGACAGGTTGAGTGTGATCAATATATTTGAGGTAATAAAGGGTAATCTGGGAGGGGCTGTTACAACCATCAACAATGTTGGTTATTCTGTTGTTGATCTTGTCTCTGACCCTTCCCTCAACAGACTCTATCTTCTAAGACAGAGGCCTGCAGAACTGGTTGTGATCCGTCCGGTTACAGGTGCTGGCACAGAATCAATCTTTTCACCTGTGCTGTCAACAATACCCCTCGGTGGTGAGCCAACAGATATAGAGCTTGATATAGAGGAGAACCGTCTGCTCATTGTAAACACTCTGCTTGATAAGGTGACGGTGATTGACAAGACAATGAACAGAAGGGTGATGGATATACCTGTAGGCAATAGACCTTACAGGATAGCTGTTCTGCCACCCTTTATATGGTAGTGTATATGCCGTTTGTACAGGTCAGGAGATTCCTGGGGACATAGGGTCTCTCCAACACCTGATTATTTTGCAGCAATTTAGATGAGGAAGGGCCAGTGAGAAGAAGACGGATTCTGATTATATTCACTCTGTTGATGCTATGTGTATGGTCTTACGAGGCCAGGGGCGAGCTTTCAGGCCAGATGACCATTGACAGAACCTCTCAGAGCAGGTACACAGACGGTGAAAAGACACAGACTACTGAAAGCCTTTTCACCAACCTGAACCTCTCCTTTACAAAACCTATCACTACCTTTGCAAACTATCAATTATATCTCAGGGCGAGGCTCAGGGATACGGATACAACAGACGCAGAGGGGAATACCACATCACAGAAGATAAAGGAACTGGAGCCATCCATACAGTTTAACCTGAACACACCCTTTTACAAGTTCAGGGTTGGCTACCGTGTGAATGAGAGAGATGTGAACTCCGATACCACATCAGAAGGAAAAAAGCGGGATCAACTGCTTTACTCCTTCCTTGGTATAACACCCTACAACCTTCCCTCCCTTTATCTGCAGATCTATAAACAGAAGGTGGACGACGAGATTGGTGCAGGTACAGAGGATCTGGACAGTCTAAGATACACGCTTTCCTCATACTACAAATACAACAAGAGGGGTTTCAAGTTTGAGTATAATCTAACCTACACAGACACAAGAAAGGAGACCCCCGGGAACACCATCTTTGAGAGCCGTAGCAAGACCTTCAGCGGGCTCTATGAGGTTGCCTATTCCACCCACTTCTGGGAGGATGCCCTCACGATATTCGGTTCCTACAAAGGCAGCTATACATGGAACAAAAACAAGGAGTTCTCATCCGAGACAGGTGATGTACTGGTTGAGCGTAACCCCTTTGGTGGTTTTTATGCCCAGGGAACAGTGGTACAGCCCAGTGTTGATTATTTGTCCTCCCAGTCCTCACTGGTTGACAATGATCTCCAGACAGGCATCTCATCAATAAACCTTACAAATGACAGGTACCATAATATCGGTATAGGTGTATCTTCACTTGACAGTGTTGACATGATATACCTCTATGTTAATAGGGATGTGAGCTCTGACCCAAACCTATCAAATATGTCCAACTGGAAGGTGTACAGGAGCAATGTAAACGCATCCGGTGCAACCTGGACAGAGGTCCCCCTGAGGAGCCTCAGTGTGACCCTTTACGACCCCCTGAATAATATCTACAGGTACGAGTTTGAGTTCCAGACATCCCAGAACGCATCCTATTTCAAGGTGGTCAACCTTGACACTGTTAGTGCCATCATCCCTAATGTGCTTGTGACAGAGATTGAGGCCCACGGCATTGAGACGATACCCACAACAGGGGAGATAATTGATATAAATAAATCCTTCCAGCAGGAGATCAGCCTTAATGCAAACTACAGGATACTTGAAAATCTCTACTCCACTTTCAGCATTTATACAAAAAGGGTTGATACAGATATGCCCTCCTTTTTTACTGCCTTTGGGAAGGTCTTTCAGAATATTATCAGTGACCCCGGAACAGATACCAGTGCAGAGCACAGGATTGATGTCACGAGGTCCTATGCAGCCGGGTTGAGATGGGAGCCACACAGGCTGTTGACAACAGAGGCAAGGGTCCAACGATATGAGGTAATAGACAACAAGGGCGAAAAGGACTACCTCTCAAACTCCTATTCACTGAGCTTTGTCTCAGCCCCACTTGATACCCTGACCGCCACACTCACCTTCTTGAGGACAGACAGTTTTCAATTCAATGAGAAGCAGTCAACCAATGATTCAGTTATCCTCTCCATCAATACCAGGCTGTACTGGAATGTGAACCTCACGAAGGAGATCGGCTTCAGGAAGACAAGAAGCTACACAAGCGATTCCGAGACTAAGACCACATTTATGACAGGTACAGTTGATGCGCGTCTGACCGATAAATTAACCTCCTACCTTACCTACAACTTTGACTGGGTGAGTACTGATGCCGAGTCCTATACATCAAAAGGTGCAACCCTTGTCCTTAACTACAGACCGGGCAGGCTCTTTAACATAAGCGGAACCTTCAGTATAAAAAAGGTACGTGACGATACAACCACCTCTGAGGGAACAACAATAAGCTGGCAGCCTGTAAGGAAGCTGAAGCTTGACGTTGCATATCTCCATTCCAAGGTTGAGCCCGGGCCCACAACGGTTGATTCCTATTCAACAGGTGGCACCTGGTATATAACGAAATTTCTTGACTTCAGATTAACCTATGGTTACAACAAGACAGTAAACAGTGCGGTGGAGGAAAGCTACAATCTGCGGTTTCTCCTAAATGGCAGAATATAACAATTATAGGATATAATATCTTGATTATGAGGTGATGAGAATGAATTTATACCTAACAAGGAGCCTTTCGGGATTATTGAAGTATCCTGCCCTGTTTCTTCTGTTCCTTCTACTGTCAGGCTGTGGAGGCGGAAAGACCATAAAATACTACAGGGCTGCTGATATTGGCAGGATAACAAGACTTGCTGTCATGCCCATTGAGAATCTCACATCAGAGAAGGAGGCGGGAGAACGGATACGACGCACAGTTATAGCAGAACTGTTGTCAAGGGGGGTGGATGTAATTGAGCCTGGCGAGGTTACCAGGGTGTTGAAGGAGCTCAAGGTCAGTTCCGTGGGCTCCCTGTCAATAGAGGATATAGAGAAGATAGGCAGGGAACTCGGGGTTGATGCAGTCATAACCGGCTCGGTGATAGCCTATGGGACCAGCAGGGGCATAAATGTTTCATACCCCGAGGTTACAGTCTATCTTTCACTGATTGATA
>DROX01000082.1 GCA_011321725.1 Nitrospirota bacterium
CAGGGCTATCCACAACACCCACAAGCTTGTCATTGCCGTGCTCCGATAGGGCAATCCACAACCAACCCTGTCATCGCCGTGCTCTGACACGGCGATCCATGAGCCTTTAAATAAAAGAACAAGTGGATTACCCGGTCAGGCCGGGTAATGACAATAAAAGGGAGAACAATTTGGATTACTCAATCAAGCATGCCCTCTGGCTTGACCAGGGGGCCGGGTAATGATTTTTTATAAGGTGCCCTGCCTTGACAGGATTTATTTTAGACAGTTATGGTCTTATCTTTTTTTAAATATTGGGGGAACACCTGAAGGATAAGATTTGACATATAGTAATCTTCTGTGCTATATTGATTTAAACCGAATCACGAAGATTCAAATGAGAAACCACGAAGGTTATCTTATCCTTTGTGGTTTTTTGTTTTTTAAGAGAAAGAGGCCATGAAGGCATGGTACCTGAAGGTACCCCTTCATGGCCTCTTTTGTTTTTATCCCATTATAAACCACAGAGGACACAGAGGAGGTTTTATGGAGATAGTTGATAGGCTCAGGAAGTTGCTTCTCCACTGGCAGGAGCACAATGAAGAACATGCACAGAGTTATAAGAAATGGGCCAAGGAGGCAGAGGCTTCCGGGTTCCACAAAGTTGCGGAAATACTCGAGCAGGTCCATGGAGAGACACTAAAGATCAACTCCCTCTTTGAGGAGGCAAGAAGGGAGGTGGAAAAAAATAAGAGCGTCAAATAAGTTGAAAAACTGCATCTATCTGTAGCTATGACATAATCCTATACCAGAACCAGCGAGGTAGTATGTAGTTGTAAAAACAAAAATCAGGAGGTCTGAATGAAGCGGGTTGTCACTATATTCATAGTTGTTTCCCTTGTTTTTATCTCTATGAGTCTTGCAGAGGCAACAGAGCTGGACTCGTTGATTAAGCTACTCATAAAAAAGGGAATTATAACGGAGGAGGAGGCAAAAGAGATAAAAAAAGAGATCTCAAAAGAAGGGCTCAGCGTTTCAGAGGACAGGACCCGATCCTCTGAAGTCTCTGAAAAACGCCCCTCTCCTGTCAGCATCTCCGGTTCAATCCAGGGAGAGTATCGCTGGATGAGGCATCGTGACATAAAAGACCCTGAGACAGACTCAACCTCTGACCTTTATCTCAGGAAAGTGGAGCTGGGCACAGAGATATCCCTGACAGACTGGGCAGAGGCATCGGTGGTGCTGAACTCCGAGTGGATAGGAGATGAGATCAACCAGGGTGATGAGAAGGTAACAGTTGATGAGGCAACCCTTACACTGATGGGAGAGGGCTTCCCCCTGTATCTTGTAGTGGGTAAGAGGACACAGCCCTTCGGAGTATTTGAGAACCATCTTGTCACCGATCCCATGACGCAGGATGCCTATGAGACAAAGAGAGTGGGCATTACGGCAGGCTACACAGGGACCATGGGGCTTGACCTGTCCCTTACCGTATACAAGGGAGAGGAGCAGATGAATCATCTCTTTGAGTCAGGACTCTTTGAAGACACTGTAAGCAGAGCAGGAGAGGCCACTGACGATGTAGGCTCCTACATAGCTTCGTTCAGTGTAGAGCCCCTTGATTCACTTACTCTTTTTGGTGCCTATCTTTCAGAGCCCGGGAGGGGAACAAGGAATCAGACCGTAAATGCTGGCGCAAGTTTTGTTCCACCTTTCATGGAGGGGCTCAGGATTGATGCAGAGTACATGAAGGCTCTGAAGAGAGAGGAGTATTCCGGTGCAACAAGACAGTACAAAGAGGCAGTGCTTTCTGTTACAGCAGCCTATGAGTTTGTACTGAGACAGAGGAAAACCATAGGTGGAGGGCTCTTTGCAGAAAGGAGGGCACACCTGATAAGTGAGCCTCTGGAGGTAGCACTGAGGTATGAGCACTTTGATGATGATGGTATGAGTAACGACCTGGATGTCTGGACGGTAAAAGATCGTTACAGCCTGGGTGCGAGGTACAGTTTCTACAATGATGAGACCTCGGGGCTTAATGCCTTTGTGGCAGGAGAGTACAGACGGACAGAGTACCGCACAGATGCTGATATGAAGGACAGTAACGACGAGGTTTATCTCAGGGTAGGTGTGGACTTCTGATTATTATGAGGTGCCCTGCCTTAAACAGATTTATTTTGAGTTAAAAAACTAAATTGCGAGGAGGTCTGGATCTATGAGGTATCTGTTAAGAAGTATTACACTGCTTGCTGTAGCCTTATTCCTTTTTACAGGCAGTGCCCGTGCCCATTTCGGCATGATAATACCATCGGATGATATTGTCACAAAGAAGGACAGAAAGAAGATCACCCTTGACGTGAAGTTTATCCATCCCTTTGAAGGAACCTACATGAATATGGAAAGACCAAAGGGGTTTGGTGTATTTGTCAGGGGGGAGAAGAAGGACCTTCTGAAGAACCTCAGGAAAAAGACCGTCAGGGGCTTTACCACATGGGAGGCCACATACAGGATCAAAGGCCCTGGAGACATGATCTTCTATGTTGAACCTGCACCATACTGGGAGCCTGCTGAAGAAAGCTTTATCATCCATTATACAAAGGTGGTGGTCAATGCCCTTGGACTGGAGGAAGGCTGGGATGCTGAGGTGGGATTGCCTGTGGAGATCGTTCCACTCACAAGACCCTATGGGCTCTGGACAGGAAATGTCTTTCAGGGAGTTGTGAAGTTCAACGGAAGGCCTGTGCCCTATGCAGAGGTGGAGGTTGAATACTACAACAAAGATGGCAGTATCAGGCCCCCTGCAGATGCATACATCACACAGGTCATAAAGGCTGACAAGAACGGTGTCTTCACCTATGCCATGCCCCGGGCAGGATGGTGGGGGTTTGCTGCACTGGTCACTGCAGCTTACAAGCTGGAGAAAAATGGTAAAAAGTATCCTGTGGAGCTGGGTGGTGTAATCTGGGTGAAAACAAGGGATATGAGGTGATCCCATGCATATCTCCGAGGGTATACTTTCCACACCTGTACTAACTGCTGGCGC
>DROX01000083.1 GCA_011321725.1 Nitrospirota bacterium
AGGTATTGCTACATGGCATTCTTCACCACCTCTGGGCCTATAGGGTTTGTTTCTTTACTTGTTTTAGTGTATAACGATAAAAATGAGGTTACTTTATTGTTTAATCCTGTGGTTGGCTTATTTTTATGAGGTGCCCTGCCTTGATAGAATTTATTTTAGACAGATATGACCTATGAAAGCAAATAAGGAGATTGTAAGGGAGCTCAAAAAGAGTCAACTCTACTCAGAGGAGTTAGGCATTGAACTCAGGAAGAACAACGACAAAGAACTCTTCAAGTGGTTCCTGGCAAGCATCCTCTTCGGTGCAAGGATTTCAGAGACAATAGCAAAGAACACATACAGGACATTTGAGAGGTACAGGCTTTTATCCCCGGAAGAAATAATAAAAGCAGGCTGGGATTTTCTTGTGAACCCTATCATGAGAGAAGGTGGATACGTCCGTTACGATGGGAAAACATCAACCCAGATACTGCGGGACTGTGAAAAACTCCTGAATGACTATAATGGTAGTTTGAAGAGACTCCACAGGGAGTCCAGGGACAGTATTGACCTTGAGGACAGGCTTCTAACCTTCTATGGCATCGGTCCTGTAACGGTAAACATCTTCCTGAGAGAACTGAGACCCTTCTGGAAAAAGGCTGACCCTGAGCCATTGCCTGTGGTAAAGGAGCTGGCAGGGAAACTGGGGATTGACCTTTCTGAATATAATCGGAAGAGCCTCGTCTTTACAAGGATAGAAGCAGGACTGATAAGAAGGAGAAAGGCCTTAACAGATTCTGTTAAGAAGCACTCTTGAGTCCCCTGCCCTTGCGCTCCACTATCTCTACACTATGCTCCGTGACAGCCTTACCCTTATAGGTCTCAACAACTATCATCCATCCCTTGATTGACGAAAAGTTTACACTTTTATTAAATGATAGCACAGAATGCAGGTCATTGCAATAAAGAAGAAAACCTTACGGAACTCCTTCAGGTTTGACATTATTCTGGATAGCCCTATTATTATATAGTAAAATAAGGCAGACTCTGACATGATGCGACATTATATATGGACAGGTAGGAGCAACCTATGAAAAAGGTCTCCATTGTAAAAGGATACGAGAGGAGGGAGAATATAAGAAAATCCCTTGAGCTGATCTCTGATGAGATCAGAAGGGGAATAGGTAACAGACGGGTCATAATCAAGCCCAACCTGGTTTCTACCACCGTTGCACTGGCAGCCACCCATGTGGACCAGATAAGGGGAATCCTGGATTTCCTGAGCGGCTTTTATAAGGAAAGGGTTATCATAGCCGAGGCAGCTGCAGGAGATACCCTGGAGGGATACAGGAACTTTGGCTTTTTTGAACTAACAGAGGAATATGATGTCGAGCTAATAGATCTTAACAGGGGAGACTTTGAATACAAAACCATAGGGGACAAGAACAACAGGCCCATTCCCGTAAGGGTCTCCTCACTTTTGCTTGACAGAAAAAACTATCTGATATCAGCAGCAAAATTAAAGACCCATGACACAGTAGTTGTAACCCTTTCCGTAAAGAATATGGCCATGGGTGCTATCCATGTCCGTGACAAGATAAAGGTGCATCAGGGAATAAAGGAGATAAATGTTAATATTGCAGAAATTGCTGAACTGGTCTGGCCAGACCTTGCTGTGATTGACGGGTTTGAAGGAATGGAGGGAGATGGTCCGGTCTTTGGAAGCCCGGTATTTGTTGGTGTTGCTATATCAAGTACAGACCCCCTTGCAGCTGACCGGGTTGGATGCGAGATCATGGGTATAGACTTTCAGAAGGTCGGTTACCTTTACTACTGTGCCAGGAAGGGACTCGGAGAGGCTGATCTTGACAAGATCATGGTAACAGGTAATAACCTGAAGGGATGCATAAAGGCCTTCAGACTTCACAGTACCGTTGAGCAACAGTACAGGTGGAGATAGGTAATATCAAAAGCTCATAGAAAGGTGATAAACCAGGATTTCAGGACTACGATCAGGCTGATTGCCCGATCAACTTCTTGAATTCAAGGGCATCGTCAAACATGTAGACATTGTTGAACATGAAGTAGCAGTCCTTCCCCTTCTTAACAAACCCTTTTAATCTTTCAAGATCCCCTTTTGTATACCTGTACCTGTACCCCCCGATCCCGTGAAGGCGGTAATAGGCAATCTTTCCGTAAAGAGGCGATGATTTGAATGGGTCAACAACATGCACAAGGTCAAGGTCTTTACAGATCGGTTCTATATCCTCCCTTACCCATCTCCCCCTTGG
This sequence comes from Nitrospirota bacterium, assembly GCA_011321725.1. Lineage (GTDB taxonomy): Bacteria > Nitrospirota > Thermodesulfovibrionia > Thermodesulfovibrionales > JdFR-85 > JAADHP01. The sequence continues at coordinate 2,271 of DROX01000083.1, forward strand.
TTCCCAGGCAAAAATGTACCCATCTCGTTCTATGCTGCTGAAAAAGCTCTGCAGGTTTTTCTTGTTCTCATCAGTGGGCTCAAAACCAGGCGGACACTGGAATACTATTATCCTCGCCTCAAGGGCGCAGGCAATCTCTTTCGTCTTCTCCCAGGCAGACATTACCTCATCAGTGCATTTGAAGGAACCGTAGTTCCTCTTTTCATCCTCGGGTATCTTCTGTTTCAACCTTTTATAGGTTGGGCTTTTGGGGTCATGGGTTATGAGCTGCCACGCCTTCAGGGTGAATTCAAACCCCTCCGGCGCCTCCCTTCTCCACTTTTCAGCAAGTGATACCTCAGGTGGCTGATAAAAGGTCTGCTGAATCTCCACCACATCAAATTCCCTGTAATATCTTTTCTTTGATACAGGAAATCCACAGCAGCCGATCTTTAACATATTCACCCCTCTCACCATTGCCGGTCAAAGGGTCCTTGTTATCAGGAGAGCCTGCCCATCTACTGGGGGTTGTGGATCAGATAATGTACAATGAGATTATAGACAACCTTGAAACAATCAACCTCATCCGCTCCTGCAAATCGCTGCAGTTCAACACCAACCCTGTAACCTTCATCAACACTACGGCAGTGCACCACCTTTGCCATGAAGGCATATTCCTGCCTGTCTGCCGGAACCTGTGGTATTGATATCCTTCCCTCAACAACAGAGCCAACCACCAATGGCAGCGGACTTATAAAGAGCATCCCCTTCTTGCTGAAATTGATAACCCTTGCCCTTGTTACTGCATCAGATCCTGAAAGGGTAATCTCCAGCAGGTCCTGGTAGCCCCCTGGCAGGGGATACCTCCTGAATCTCCTCCTTTCATTGGTCTTTGTCTCCACAGAGAGATCGTAAATGGTCTTAAGGTCGTGGGCTATCTGTATGAACCTGACCCACTCCACAAGGTCATCCAGCAGTTTCTTTGCATTCCCGAGGTGCTCACGTATCTTTTCAACCTCCGACTCCTCAAGGGCAAAATCCAGGAGACCCTGCAAACCCATAATCTTGTTAAGCACCATATCGGCAATACAGATGACCTGCTCCTTGCTCTCAATGACACAACTATCAGGAGACTCTCCACATATCTTTCTGCATCTTTCAAGCATATTTCATTATAATATAATTCATCCAATAAAGCCTTGAATCTATACACAACAAGATCAGTAGTATCCATGATTACCCCGGGAAGGTAAACAAGAGAGGATGCAATAAATACAGTGAGCAGTGAGCAGTTTATGGGTGGATGGGTGAATGGGTAGATGAGTGGATGAGTGGATGAGTAAATGGGTGGATGGGGATGGGTTGCAGAAGATAATGGATTATATCATCAGAGGAGTTACTTTTTCTGATCTTCATGAGATATCGGAGATTGAACAGCTGTCCTTTACAACGGCATGGTCACTGAATGCATTTATAGAGGAACTTAAGAACCCCCTTTCACTGGGATATGTTGCAGTAAAAGGGGATAGGATACTCGGATACGTATTCGGACAGATTGTCACTGACGAGGCACATATACTGGACCTTGCCGTAAGACCTGGCTACAGGAGAAGGGGGATCGGAACGGCACTGGTAAGGCACATACTGAACATGTTTCTTTCTTATGGCTGCAGTGATGTATTTCTTGAGGTAAGGGCTTCCAATACAGCAGCCCTGAACCTCTACAGGAGGCTTGGCTTCTGCCAGGTGGGACTCAGGAGGGATTACTACCAGTTCCCCCGTGAGGATGCCATTGTGATGAAGAAGAATCTCATGGGAGTATCATAAAGTATCTGAGCGACTTGAAAACCTCTTCCTTGCTGTGTGCCTCCACGGTGAGGATCAGATCGGGGTCATCAGGATCAAGCCTTCCAAAGAGCCTCTCAAAATCAAAGACCCCTTCACCAGGTGCAGCATGCTGATCACGCGTCCTGTCATTATCATGCACATGGAGTTCATTTATGTAAGGCTGGAGTGCATCAAGCCATTCATCAAGACCTACGCTGGAAAAGAGGTTGAAGTGTCCTGTATCAAAGCATACACCAATATGGTCTGACCCTATCTTTTCCATGAGAAGCCTTATATTGTCAGGCCTGTCCTCAAATATATTCTCAATTGATATCCTGATACCGTATGTTGTTGCCTGCTCCAGCATGAGCGACCAGGTCTTCAGGCTCTGCTGGAGCCAGGGTTCTATCTTCAGATCGTACTTCCACCTCTCGTAACCCGAATGGAAGACCACCCTTTTCGCCTCAACTGCACGGGCAACCTCCATTGCCTGGCTGTACCGTTTAAGGGTTATCTCATGAATCAACGGATCAACCGCACCAGGGGAAAGGTCCATGAAGGGGCCATGAATGGTTAAAGAGGGTGCATAGTTGAATCTGGAGATACGTTCCGACACAACCGATGGCCCTGTGGAGTCAAGTGTGTGGGCATCAAAATATATCTCCAGATTCACCCTGAAGCTGTTCAGATCAGCCTCAAACTCATCAATCCTGTTATAGGGGATATGGAAATGAAGGTTATCAGTTCTTGACTTTTTCAGATGAATTCTCCTTCTTCGCTGATTTGCCGTTACCTGAGGACTTTTCTGCCTCCATGGCCTTCTTTCTCTCCGGTGATGCATAGTCTGTCTTGTACCAGCCTGTTCCCTTCAGGATAAAGGAGGAGTTTGATATCAGTTTCTTCAGCTGGCCCCCACACTGAGGACATGTACTCAGGGGCTCATCAGAGAACTTCTGCATCACCTCCATCTCATTGTTGCAGTCCAGACACCTGTACTCATAGATAGGCAATCTTACCACCTCCTGAATAGGTTTTAGAAGCTCACACTCTGTCTTTCCAGAAGCATCTCACCAAGGAAACTTCCTGGTTTTATCTCGGCGTTCTTGATCAGTTCTGCTCCTTCAAGACCATAGGGCTTCACACATGAGGCACAGATATAGAATTTTACGTCAAAGTCATTCACGAGGGTATTCAACAGCTCCGCAATGGGAGAGAATCCATCCTTCTTCTGCCATGTGATCGTCTCTGCAAACCCCTTTTTTGCAAGCAAAACCCCCTCATTGATGAGGAAGAAGTCAAGCTCAATATCAAAGGCCTTCATATTGGTTGCAAGCTGCATGGCACCTGCAGCCACATCGGGTTTGTCAAAGGAATGATTCAGGATGAATACAAACTTCTTGTCAGCCATGATTCACCTCCGGGATTTTTCTCTATAATAACTGACTGACCGGTCTAATTGTCAATAATATTTGAAACTTTTCATTAAAAGAGCTATTTCAACTCAAGCACATCAAGCATATCATACAATCCCGGCTCCTTGCCATACACCCAGAGTGCAGCCCTGATGGCACCCCTTGCAAAGGTATCACGGCTTGATGCCCTGTGGATTATCTCTATCCTTTCACCAAGCCCGCCAAAGAGTACGGTATGTTCACCCACTATATCGCCGGCCCTGATTGTCTGGATACCGATCTCCTTCCGCTCCCTCTCCCCTATCAGACCTTTGCGGGCATAGACCGCTACCTCCTCCAGGTTTCTACCCAGTGCCGTGGCAATTATATCGGCTATCTTGAGTGCTGTGCCACTGGGTGCATCCTTTTTCATCCTGTGGTGCGCTTCTATGATCTCCACATCGTAGTCGTCACCAAGTACCTTTGCTATGTCACCCAGGATCCTGAAAAGGAGGTTCACACCCACTGACATATTTGGTGCCATCACACAGGGGATAGACCGTGAGAGGGCGGTTATCTCCTTCAGATCCTCCTTGCTAAAACCCGTTGTACCTATAACCATGGCCTTCTTCGCCTCTGAGGCAACCCTTATATTGTGCAGTGTGGAACCAACGGAGGTGAAATCAATTATGACATCTGTGTTATCAATTACAGATTGTATGTCATCCACTACAGGTATATTCAACACTCCCTTGCCCAGCAGGAGCCCCACATCCTCCCCTATCCTTTCATGCCCCTTCCGCTCAAAGGCACCCACAAGATTGATATCAGGATGTTCAATACAGAGGGAGGCTATCCTGCTACCCATCCGGCCTGCTACTCCTGCCACAGTAACATTGATCATCTCAACCTCCTCTTTTGTTTTCATAAACTATTGTTTTCATAAATTAAACGTATATATCATATCAAAAAACCACCTATTTTTCCAGCAAAGAATGCTCCCTATCTTACATACATACCATAGAGGGTATATATGAAATGGCCCTTGATTGTGATTGCATCCACCCCCCACTGCTCAGGCAGTGGCCAGTAGGGCTGTCCATCCCTGAGGGCCCTCATGGCAGCCTCGTCAAGGTCTCTGTACCCGGATGTCCTCAGAAGCCTCACAGCGCCAAGGGAGCCATCCTTCCTGATGGTAAACTCTATATAGAGATCACCGAATATTCCCCTCCTTGCCGCCTCTTCAGGGTATGTCCATATGCTTTCAATACGCTCCTTCAGCTTCAACATATAGCTGTAGTATTTGAGATCCCTGCTTTCAAAGGTTATGGCACCCCTCTTTTGCTGCTGCTTCTGGACCTCCTTTCTTATTGCCCTGGCAATAAGGTCACGACCAAGGAGCTCCCTGCCCGTGGGCAGGCGCTGACCCACCTTCGGAGGGGGTTCTTTCAGACCGGACGAAGGCCCTTCAGCCTTTCCTGTCCGGGGCATCTTCTTCTCAGAACCTGCCATACCGGCCCCTTCTGGTGTCTCTCTTTCTTTCTCTTTAAGTGTCCCGGGGATGCCTCTGCCAGCAGGAGGGATCGCCTCTTTTTCCTTCTTGCCCTCAGGGGGGATCTTTTTTACGGGCCTTTTCTTGACAGCCCTATGAGGGGGCCTCTTCTTTTCCCGGCTTAGCGCCCTCGGTGGTGGTGTTTTTTTTTCTTTTATCCCCGGCTGTATCCTTCTTTCTTCAGGTCTGATAATCCTTGCTATGAGAGGTGGCCTTTCCGATACTGTGGGGCTGCCTGCGGGCATCCTGTATCTGTATAGGATACCCAGCACCAACATATGTATGGCAATGGAGAGGAGAAGGGCATTTCTGAAACTCAATGTAAAAACTTCCTGAAAAAGTTGATATATCTTATTATACTACTTTTTGAGGAGTCCTTTCTTAGCCAGAGCTGCATGGATGCCTCCTGGACATCCCTTCGCTGGAAGATGTTGAAGAGCTGTTCAATCCTTTCGTCACTCTTGAGGAAAAACTCCTGAAGGGCCTTCATAAGTCTGAAACGGCTGTAGAACCTCCCCCGCCAGAGTCTTCTGAACAGTGATGCTCTCCCCTCCAGGATGGCCTGTGCAGCAAGATCCCCTGATTTCATTGAATAATAAATACCCTCGTAGGTGAAGGGCATAACATGCCCGGCAGCATCACCAACAAAGAAGATACGGCCTTTGCAGAAGAGATCCCCCTTCCAGGAGGGTATCCTGTAGCCACGCAGGTGCCCTACATCCCCCACAGTGGTTTCATCCTTGAAACGCCTTGCAAGAAATCTCCGAAAATAGGTCCTGGCATTCTTGGGTTCAAGCGTTCCGGTGCCCAGTGAGAGTCCGTTTACAGATGGGAAGGCCCATGAATACCCTCCGGGGGCATGCCTGCTGCTGAACCAGAACTCACAGGCATCTGTATCCTGCCGGTGAAGCTTACCCGAAACTGTATAGACCGACTGTTGAGGTGGAAGGGACAGAAGTGACCTTACCCGCGAATTCACACCGTCTGCTGCTATCAGATAATCTGCCTC
>DROX01000084.1 GCA_011321725.1 Nitrospirota bacterium
GCAATACCGGGGTGGCAGGCTTTTCTTGACAAAAAAGTACCAATTGTTGTTATATTTTATATCTAAGGCGCGTAGCTCAGGGGGAGAGCGCTACCTTGACGCGGTAGAGGTCGACGGTTCGAAACCGTCCGCGCCTACCATTATTTTCCTATTATCATCATCATTTGTAACCTTCCTTTTTCGGCAAATCCAGGCATACAGAGATAATAAGTACCGAGACCTGTCTGATATGTTCCTTAGAATACCGAAAGAGGAGATTGAAGGCTTTGATCTTTTAAGATAGGGTTCAAGGCCGAGGCTCCGGATTTCAAGGATGAACTTAGCAGGCTTCTCGAGGCACCGTCCACCTTGTTGGAGGGAGTACAGCCTATGAGAATTATATTCATATGAACTTCCGTAGGATTATATTACTTCACAGAATCCCTGAGAAATGCTAAAATTACTTACATGAAGCGGATTCCAGAGCCGGAACTGATGGATTCCTTTGAACAGGCAAAGGCCTATGCAGAGGCTGACTTTAAAGAGTCAAACAGCCTTTTTGTAAATCTCTTCCATGAAAAATTTAAAGATGCTACCATCACCGGTACAGTCCTTGACCTTGGCTGTGGACCTGCTGATATTCCTGTGAGACTTGCAAGACAATTTCCTCAAGCAGAAATCCACGCTGTTGATGGCTCTGAGGCGATGCTCTTTTTTGCAAAGATAAGGATTCAGAAGGAACTCCCTGAGATACAGGGAAGGATAAAACTCATCCATGCCTTGATCCCCACAGATGACCTGCCCCTGGTGAAATACAATGCAATCATCAGCAACAGTCTCCTACACCATCTTGAGAGCCCTGACTCACTTTGGCAAACCGTTAAGAGATATGCCAGCAAGGGCGCACCTGTGATGATAATGGATCTCATGAGACCTGAGACAAGGGAAGTCGCCACCATGATAGTTGAGAAATACTCAAAGAATGAACCTGAGACCCTGAAAAGAGACTTTTTCAATTCCCTCTGTGCAGCTTACACACCTGAAGAGGTCAGGGAACAGCTTGACAGAAATGGTCTTCACGATTTGAAGGTATCACAGGTGAGCGACAGGCATCTGCTGGTCTTTGGAAGGCTCTTTGAATAGAAAGCCCATGATCTAACAAATAAAAATTTGCAATTTAATAAATAAAAATATTAAAATTTTAAAAATTTTTTTAAATATTTTTTTAAATATTTTTAAAAGGGGGTAATGATGGTGTCAAGATTTTTTCCCGGATGTTTTCTGCCGGTAATTGTTCTGGTCTTATTTCTTATCCCTCCTGTCTATGCTTCCTCAAATTCAGTGCTGTTTATAATTGATTCTTCAGGTAGTATGTCGCAGAAGCTTGGTGGCGAAACACGCCTTGATGCTGCAAAGAGGGTCTTTTCCGATCTTATAAATGGGCTACCATCAGAAATCAATGTGGGATTAGAGGTCTATGGTCATCGTGGAGAAAAGGACTGTTCTGCCATAGAGGTGGTTCAACCAGTAACAAGGCTTGACAGAGATGCCTTGAAAACGAAGATAGCCTCATTGAATGCTGAAAAAGGCGCTACCCCAATTGCCGATGCCCCTTTCCGGTGGAGGCAGAAAACTGAAGGCAGGCATACCAATAAAGCAAGGTCCACCTACTAAAGAAGAAAGATGTAGAAGGCTTCTGGCTTTAAAGGAAAGGATTGACAGTGGTGAAAAGCCCCGCCTTTTTGAGAGATACTATGAGGCTCCAAATGGGGAGACCTTCAGGATGATAGAGGATTCAGAGGAACCAGAATTAAAACCATCAGGATACAGAGAGAGCATAGTAAGACATTTCATTGTCTTCAGTAACGCAAGGAAATCAGTTGAGAAGTTGATAAAAGAGATTGGATGCAAATGAGTTTTTCTAATGAAAAAGGAGAGACCATGGCTACTAAGAGATGGTTTTTATTTTTTTGTTTGATTTCTATCTTTTCCATTGTCGCAGATAATACAAAGGCAGCTATACTCAAAGCACCTTCTGAGACCCTTTCAGTCCAGTCCTTCAATAAAGATGAAACTTCAGTAGAGGTTCAGGGGTGGTACTGCACCAGAGTGCTTAAAGAGTATGAAAAAAGGGTAAGGGAGCATATAAAAGAAATCAGGCAGAAAAAGTCTTCTGGACAAAGTGCTATTGAGCCAAAAATAAGGTTACTTTCAATTGCCAAAGAGCTGGAAGGCAGAAAGAATCAAGATCCCGTGACCTTCTGGAAGGAATACAAAAACAACAGAAAAGGTAAGTGGCTCTGGAAGGCTAACATAAAACAGGGAAACTCAATGGAGTTCAAAGAGAGCAACTGTTACAGCATGGAAGAGCTTGAGAGGGCTAAGAAAAACAGCCTTTCATGGGCAGGGTATATTATCAAATTTTATGGATACCTTGAAAAATGAGGTTTGCTATGAGACATAAAAGAGCAGTTGTAATGGTTTTCATTCTTTTAGTAATGACGGTTTTCAGCATTAGCGTTTCCTTTGCAGAGATGATATCACCTGCTGAGATGGAAAGTCTTGCAATAGAGGAGTTGATAAAGGATGCCCTGAATCCCACGAGTGCCTGTGATTGTGACATCAAGGATATCCTTGTGACCTTTGCTGAGATTCAGCGTAGAATGGGGGATTACAAAAAGGCAAATGATGCTATCTATAAAGAGATACTCAGGTATCAGGAAAAACTGATTAAACAGGCTGAGGAGGAAAGTAAATCATCAGGCATTTCTCTTGTAAAAACCGTATCCGGCCAGGCAGTAAGTACTATCATAGCATTTTCATTCGATTTCTTTGATGAGGCCTCCGGTTTTATGCTCAAGGAGTTCAGTGAGGCTGGCGCAGCAGCAACAGCAGGCAGAGGAGTGTACAGGGTGGTTAAGGCAGCAAAGGCAACAGCAAAGACGGTTGGCGCAGAGCAGAGTCTCAGCAGGATATTTGACTCAAGAATTACAAGAACCGCTAAACCACTTCCGTCAAAATACATTCAGCTCATGGGGAAGTTTACTAAAAATATGGATAACATCTTAAACCTGCAGAGATTGGAAAAGATACTATGGGATAGGATATACGAAAATAAGGATTGCTTGAAGAGATTAGAAGCATTGTGTGAGCAGGAAAAGATAAATATCAACTATTACAGGAAGGATACCCTTAATGATAGTTTAAGCTCTGTGCCTGCTCCGGGGGTGATTATGCTTCCAAGGGAGGAAGAAGCCTATGAGGTCTGGGGATTCAAGGCCCTTGGCTATGATCTTGGTTTTAGTAGAGAAAAAGACGATCCCTTAAGCATAAAAAACTATGTCATACCTCAACTTTCAATGTGGCGTGAGACAGCCTATGAGATTGACAGGTTATATAATGCTTCAAAAAAATTTACTGGCAAAGAGGTGTTGAACAGCGCTGAGAGATGTAGCCTCTGTGAGACCCTTAAAAACCTTAAGATCCTTTATGACCTCGAGCAGGAGGTCTATAGAACGAACCTTGCGATAAAACAGTATTTGCTTGACCATCAAAGACTTATCTTTGGTTCCTACAGGGATATTCAAAGGCTCTGGGAGAAAAGCCAAACTGCCAGCGCACTTGATTCTGCACTTGCAAGTCCTGTTTACATAGCCTCAACGACGGCGATCTCCTTTTTTGTTCCATGGACAGGGACGGTCTTTGCAATTGGTGAGGCTGGGTTAAAAATCATGCTTGATTCTATTGATGTGCTGGTAAAGTCAGAGGTTGAGCAGGGGCACAGGGACAATATAAAAAAGTTTAATTTTCAGCTATCTCTCCTGAGTGACTGGGGTTTTGCAGGCAAAATATCATCAGCCCGGGAGGCAATCAGAAAGACC
>DROX01000085.1 GCA_011321725.1 Nitrospirota bacterium
AAAGGAGGCTCTTTATGAAATACTCAGGCCCTATGCCCAGGAACCGGGAGACCTCCTGAACGGTCCTTTTCTCCGGTGTGTGAACCTCCTCATAGGGCCAGTCCTCAAAGGTTACCTCTTTTGGGATACTCCTTGCAAGTTCCACATTTGCTGAGTATCCGCAGGAGTCACAGAGGGCAACATCATCCTCTCCAGCCGGGCTTGGTGCCATGAACTCGTGTGCCGTGGCACCTCCCATCATTCCGGGGTCTGATTCAACCTGGTAGAATTTCAGGCCGCATCTTGTGAATATCCTGTTGTAGGCCTCTATATGGAGCTGATAGTTTCTCTCAAGGCCCTCCTCGTCACGGTCAAAGCTATAGGAGTCCTTCATTATAAACTCCCTTGTTCTCATTATTCCGCTTTTCGGTCTTGCCTCGTCACGGAGCTTTGTCTGGATCTGGTACCATACCTGTGGAAGGTCCCTGTATGACCTGATCTCCTTTGATGCAAGCCATGTCATGATCTCCTCATGAGTCATCCCAAGGCACATATCACGTCCTGTCCGGTCCTTGAGCCGGAACATTTCATCCCCGATCTCATACCACCTGCCCGTCTTCTGCCACACCTCTGCAGGGTGAAGCACGGGCATAAGGAGTTCCTGGGCACCGATGCGATCCATCTCCTCCCTGATGATCCTGTTGATCTTCTCAAGTACCCTGAATCCAAGGGGAAGGATAATGTAAAGACCCGATGCGAGCTGTCTGATAAACCCCCCCCTTAGAAGAAGCTTATGACTTACTGCCTCTGCCTCTGCAGGCACCTCTCTGAGTGTGGGGATAAAGGTTCTGGAAAATCTCATTCAATCCTCCCGGATTTTGCTTTTTTCAGGTTAGTTTCGCTTATCCCGGATATAGTGATAAAGTTTATACCACTGCCTACAGCATTTATCTCCTGTTCTTACTTCTGGAGCTGAATTTATCTAAACACATATCTGTCTAAAACAAATCCCTGTCAAGGCAGGGCACCTCATAAAAATAAGCCAACCACAGGATTAAACAATAAAGTAACCCTCTTTTTTCAGGTTTTCCAGGAAAAACTCATGAGACAAACTCTTCCATCCTGTTGTCTGTCTCAAAAAGGATAAGGCCAGTCTTTACTGCCTGATGTGCAATAGGATTAGACCCCTTGTACATTTTCTGGAAATCGGGGAGACTGTAGCAAAAAAAGTTCAATATGCCCGAGGGGTCGTGCTCCCTCAGGAACTGTGTTTCTTTGAGGAAGTCCACAGTCTCCTGGTAAAGTACAAGCAGATGTACCGGTGGTGCTGGCGGTGGAATCTCTCCGCCCTCGGGGCTGAACATCACCACTGCTACCACCTCACCGCCACGATCCTCATGCAGCCGCGTGAGGAACTCTGAAAGGGGTTCAAAGAAGAAGAGATCAGCCCAGCTCTGTCTCAATGTATTCCAGGATGGCCTTTGCACTGTTGATTGCCTCCTTTGCTATTTCTTCATCAAAATAGTCTTTTGGCGTCCCTTTCTCAAAGCAGTAGGGATAGCGGGATGGGGTATAAAAGGTGTCAAGCAGACGTGCCTTGTGAAGGATATCCTGTTTGGCCGTCTCTATCTGTCTGAGGAGATAATAGACGGACTGGCCCGTGCTTATGATACCCTTTCTTGTGAGCAGCCCTGTGACAGCAAGCATGGCAGCATGATGGGACAGAAAAGCGGCATCTTCAAAATAACCTCCCTGAGAGGAATGTTCAGCAGAACTTATGGTTCTCTTTGCCTGTTCAATCCAGTCTTTCAGTCTCATAGTTTTCAACCCCTTGGTTTTGCTAAGATTTCAAGCACCCTGAGGTCAAGAAACCTCTTGGATGCTGCTGAACGGATTATCATTACCGTGTCGGCACCCCTGGCTGTGCCAGCCACTGCCAGCACCTCCTCACCTTCCGGGATCAGACCTGCATCAGCTGCCATCATGACCATCTCTATACAGACCTTTGGCCCCTCTCCAAACCTCCTGAGGGATTGGGCAACCAGCAGGGTTGGATATACACCGCCAAATTTTTTCGCCAGTGATGTTTCAAGGGAATGGGTGATCATTGTTCCCGTATATACCTTTGCACCATGGGACTGTATGGTTTCTCTCAGATCATGGGGCATCTCAATTGTGTTGGCTTCCTTGAATCCGTGACTGTGGGTGACCACTATCAGGTTTATCCCGCTGTCCTTCAGTGCCTCGGCAAAGAGTAGTCCTGTCTCGCCTGTTGTGGAGGCTACAACAACATGCATGATGTCTGTGGAGCTGAGCGTCTCCTTTACGATCTCAAGGCATGCCTCTGTGTTTGTCCTGCCAGGTTTTTCAAAATATATTACCTTTTTTTCCATAGCTCCTCTATTGTATCTAATCCTTGAATAATTCTTCCAGCGTTATGTACACAGACCTGGATAGGGCCTCAAGGCTGTACCCACCTTCAAGGGCAAAGACAAAGGGCACCGAGTTTTTTGAGTCAACTATGCCCCTTATAATTGATCTTATCCCTGAGTCTGTCACGGAGATACCGGCAAGGGGGTCGCGTTCATGCAGGTCATATCCGGCAGAGACAAGAATTATATCAGGCTTGAAATCCGAGACAAGCCCGGGCAGGGTCTTATTATATGCCTCATGGTACTCCCTGTCCCCAGCACCTGCAGGCATGGGTATGTTGTAGGTATAACCTTCGCCCTTACCACGTCCGCGCTCCTCTCTGGAGCCAGTGCCGGGGTAATGGGGGTACTGGTGGGTGCTGAAATAGAATACACTGTCATCCTCATAGAAGATATGCTCTGTTCCATTGCCGTGATGGACATCAAAGTCTATAATGAAGACCCTTTTATAGCCAAGGGACTGGGCGTATCTTGCGCCAACGGCAATGTTGTTAAATATACAGAAGCCCATGGCCCTGTCAGCCTCGGCATGATGCCCCGGTGGTCTCACGGCACAGAAGGCCCTGTCTATATGGCCTTCCTTACAATATCTTATCGCCTCTGTAACACCCCCTGCTGCCTTCAGGGCTGCCTCAAGGCTTCCCTCTGAAAAATAGGTATCCGGGTCAAAGTAGCCAGGCCCTGCCTTTTTAACCCGATTGATGTAATTGATGTCATGGACAGTGCCAAGAAGGGTGTCATCTGCCTCAACAGGTCTGATATGGATAAGTTCCTGCCAGATTGAATTTGCCTTCAGCAGGTCGGTGATGGCCCTCAGTCTTTCAGGCCTCTCGGGATGATAACCAGTGGGTCTGTGAAGAAGATAGGCACTGTCATATACGAATCCGACCTTCACTTTCTTACTATAACCTCCACCTCGTCAACCTTTTTGTCCTTTATGGTAAAGCCTTTTACCAGTGGTTCCGCCCCAAGAAGACTGATTATAATATACACAACATCATCATAAAAGGCAAGGCTTACATCCTTTGCTGATGGGTAGGCCTGTGCCTCGGGGTGGGAGTGGTAGATGGACATCATCTTCAGACCCTTTCCCCTCATATCTTTTAAAACCTGAAACTGCTCTTTAGGGTCCATAAAATAGCTGACCGGTGAGTGCTCGGTGTTGGTCATCTTATAAATTGTATTTACCACCTTTCCATCACCGGCAAGTATACCACAGACCTCCTCAGGAGCCCCCTGTTTTGCATGATGGATCATCTCCCTGTAGATATCCCCGGGTATGACAATTGAGTTCATGGCAGAGGTGAGATCTCTTTCAGTGCTTCTGTCTCTTCAAATCCCATCATGATGTTCATATTCTGTATAGCCTGCCCTGCAGCACCCTTGACAAGGTTGTCAATAGCAGAAACCACAATGAGGGTATCTGTCCTGTCAACCACCCTGAGACCGATATCGCAGAGGTTTGTGCCTCTCACATTACGGATGTCCGGCAGTGTTGAATCATCATATACCCTGACAAAGGGTTCCCTTTTATAGGCCTTCTTGTACAGGGCTATTACATCATCATATGTGACCTTTTCTTTGAGCCTGCAGTAAACAGTGGTCAGAATCCCTCTGTTGACAGGCAGCAGGTGGGGGGTGAAATTGACGATAACCTCTTTTCTGGTAATCCCTGTAAGGGTCTGTTCTATCTCCGGGGTATGTCTGTGGGTGCCCACACCATAGGCCTTGAAGGACTCGTTTATCTCACAGAAGCTGTAGGCTGCATCAGCCTTCCTGCCGGCCCCGGATGTGCCTGATTTAGAGTCTATCACAATACCGTCAGGGTCAACTATACCTGCCTTCAGCGCAGGCATGAGAGCAAGCACAGCAGATGTGGGGTAACAGCCAGGGTTTGCCACCAGTACAGCCTTTTTGATCTTTTTCCTGTAGAGTTCTGGTAACCCATATACAGCCCTTTTAAGCAACCCCGGGAATGCATGGTCTATTCCGTACCATCTTCTGTAGGTCTCCGGGTCTTTAAGGCGGTAATCCGCAGAGAGGTCTATCACCTTCTTGCCCTTCTTCACGAAGAAGGCCACTGTCTCCTGTGAAGCACCATGAGGCAGTGCAAGAAAGAAGAGGTCAGCCTTTTCAGAGAGTCTCTCCCTTTCAAGGGGTTCAAATTTGAGGTGTGAAAGATTCCTCAGGTGTGGAAAGTGCTGGTGTACCGCCAGGCCTGCCGAGCGCTCGGATGTAACCGCTGCGATCTCAACACGTGGATGAGCTGAAAGGAGTCTGATCAGTTCAGACCCTGTGTAACCGCTTCCTCCACATATGGCAACCTTGAGCATAGTATGATTATATCAAAACCATTCAGAAAAAATGCCCGATTTCTTATTCGGGCATTTTCATATCTGTCTAAAACAAAACCCTATCAAGGCAGGGCACCTCATAAAAATAAGCTAACCACAGGATTAATCAATAAAGTAATCTCTTTTTTATTGTTATACACTAAAACAAGTAAAGAAACAAACCCTATAGGCCCAGAGGTGGTGAAGAATGCCATGTAGCAATACCTCATGT
>DROX01000086.1 GCA_011321725.1 Nitrospirota bacterium
ACTCTGTCTTTTATTATTTAAATCCCATTGCATCAATGCCATGATGAACCACCTCTGGGCCTTTCTTACTGCTCACTGCTTACTGCTCACTGTGAATAAGGTGTGGTGCTTATTTTTCTTCGGCACCCTGCCTTGGTTATATAAAACTGAAATTATTTTGGACACTACTGATCACAGGTATGTGAATAGCTCCCCCTTGCCTCACTGGCAAGGGGGAGAGGGATCTACCTCTTGAGGTTGACCAGTTCCTGAAGGAGATCGTCAGTGGTGGTTATGATCCTTGAATTCGCCTGGAAGCCCCTCTGGGCAGAGATCATTCTGATAAACTCCTCTGCAAGATCAACATTGCTCAGTTCAAGGGTATTGCTGAGAACCCTGCCAAGCCCACCTGATGAGGCTGCTCCCACAATTGGCTGGCCTGAGGAGTAGGACTCACCGTAGAGGTTCCTGCCGAGCTTGGTCAGTTCCGTAGGGGCGGCAAACTTTGCAAGCGCGATCTGGCCGATAACGCGTGTCTGTCCGTTTGTAAAGATACCTGTTATGGTTCCGTCCTGTTCAATGTTTATGTTCTTCAATGCCCCGGCAGAGTAGCCATCCTGTGTAAGATTGGTAACAGAGAACTCTGCTGCATACTGGGATGAGCCGTCAAAGCCGGTGCCACCCTCTGCTGTACCTGTACCGTAGTTGAAATAGATATCCTGAGGGGACACTATTCCACCACCAAAGTTAAAACTGACAGCAGTGCCTGAATTGTCATCGGTAAGTTCACCATTGAGCCCGAAGGTGAGATCCTGTGTGCCAGCCTCTGTAAGCTCTCCAGGTGCTGCAGGGTCCTCATGCACATAGTGTACTGTCCATGCATTCACAGCGGTCTTTACAAAATAGGCGGTTACCTCACGGGCATTACCCTGTGAGTCGTAAACCGTAACCTGGGTGGAGAAGTTGTAGTTGGCAGGGTCGTCATTGACACCATCACTATTACCATCAAGTGTAAAGGCGGCAGATGGCACCGATTCCCTGGCATCCAGATTAACTGTGAAGCTGACCTGTGATGTGGGGTTTGCAGCTGCCTGCTGTGTGGAGATGACAATGTCTCCTATTGTACCTGTTATATTGCCCGAATCGTCAGCAAGATAACCCTGGAGGATGTAGCCATCGGGATTCACGATCTTGCCATCCTTGTCAAGGGTGAACTGTCCTGCCCTTGTAAAGAACCTGCCCGAGCCATTGCTTACAATAAAGAACCCTTCACCATCAATGGCCATATCAAGTGCGCTTGCTGATGTCTCAAAAGAGCCCTGGGTGAAAAGGGGTGTTATGCCACTTACCAGGACACCCCTTCCGACCTGGGAGTTGCCAGCGATACCCGTGATTGTCTGGCTCAGGACATCGCCAAAGGCAATCCTGCTGCTCTTGAAGCCCACGGTGTTCATGTTTGCAACATTATCACCGATCACGGAAAGGGCAATACCATTGGCACTTAAGCCGCTTATAGCTGAAAATAACGCCGTTAACACTCTAAACACCTCCTTCCTTTATGGCCTTGATCTCTGAGAGGGGAACCCTCATCCCGTTTTCAAGTACTATATAGGTTATGTTGTCTTTAAACTGCACGCCCGTTATCCTTGACTCAATATCCGAGGATATTGATACAGGATTGCCAGCCTCATCAGTGGCGGTCAGTTCAACCATGTATGTGCCTTCCTGAACAGGATTACCACTCTCATCGGTACCGTCCCAGATGATCTCGCCCTCGCCCTGAGGCCGGTAGCCAAGGTTGATCGTCCTTACATGTTCACCCAGCTCGGTGATAATCTCTGCAGTTACAGTGCTGGCAGGCTGGGAAAGCTCATACCCTATGCTTACCGCTGAGCCATTGTACTGAATCCTCTCTCCACTGATCATCACAGCCCTGCCGATTAGATTGGTGGCAAGGGCGTTGTTTAATGAGTCCTGGTAGGTAATTATGTTTGTCAGGTTGGTATTGATATCCATCAGCTGTTCAAGGGAACTGAACTGTGCAAGCTGTGATGTGAACTCCGTGTTATCAAGGGGATTGAGCGGATCCTGGTACCTCAGCTGTGTTGTGAAGAGTTTCAGAAAGGTCTGCTTGTCCACCATCTTGTTGATCCCATCCATAGTGCCTCCTTTTATGCCTTTATGCTCAGGTTATAATGACCGCTGACCGTCTGGTCCTTTCTGTTTCCCGGGCCTGTCACCCTGTCTTGCCCTGTCGGTATGGGTACTTCCTTGTCAGGCTCCCCCTGGGGGTCCCTGTTGTTCTGGCCAAGATAGAACGAGAAGTCCTCGGGCATGAGCCCCTCACGATACAGTGATGAGAACAAATCGGAGAGACCTGACTGGATCTGTGCAAGACTGTTCATATGGTCAACCACAAAGTCTGCCCTTACAAGTTGGTTGTGTACAGCCACCCGGAGGGCGATCTTCCCGAGACCCTCGGATTCAACCACAAGATTGATGCTCTGTGGTCTTGGAGTTCCCTTGATATTTTCCAGGTGATGAATCCTCTTCAGTATTGTATCAGGGGAGATATGTCTTGTCATTGTGCTGTTTGTCTCTGTCCTGAAATGCAACCTGCCATCACTATCCTGACCTATCTGGCTGGTGTTGCTGTGTGTCTGTAGCCGGGCTGTCTTTGGCTCAGCCTCACTCCCTGGTTTCCTCCTGGCTGGTTCAACGGGCTCAGCCACCCTCTCCATGTCCGGGATGGACTGTTTCAGGTTCTCCCTGACAGTATTGATATCCTTATCCGTGATGGCTGTATCCCTTTTATTTGTAAAGATACCTTGCCCGGCATCGCTTGAACTACCACCCTGCTGTGTCTTGTCATTCCTGATATTTATCCTGAACTTCTCCTGTCCGGGCATTGATGTATCCTTCTGTTCCGTCATCATCATTGTGAGTGTACCCCTGTCCGTGGATTTAGTGGTTTGCTCACCCTCTTGCCTGCCCTGGGGGATGGGATGGATCTTTTTTGTCAGCAGGCCCTCCAGCTTCGTCTGTGGCTCCAACTCCGGGCTCTTCGCTTCGGCGCCGAGCAGCTCCCCGGGGGTATAGCCACTCTTGGATAAGCCCTCCGGGTTAGAACCAACATCCCTCTTTGTGATCACCCCTTTATCATAACCAGCAGCAGTCAGTATCTCTTTGATACCAGCAGGCAGAAGGGCAAGGAGGTCAACAGCTGCAATCGTCCCTTCCTTGCTATCAGGACCACCGGGGAGATCAATGACACCAATGGAGCTTTCCTTGCCAGGCTGTTTCATAAAGCCCGGGGCCTCTTTGTAAGGCCCCCCTGTGGTATCAGCCATATGGTTTTTCAGGATCAGGTTGAGTATGAGATTGAAGCCGGACAGAGGGTTTCCCCTGGCAGGTGCAACCTGGATCTGTCCTGCAAGCCCCTTCAGCCCTCCAGTGATTACAGGGCCTGTCAACAGCTCTCCTATATTCAATCCACTGATCATGGTCCTGGTCCGTACTCCTGAATAACAATTTTTATGCCAGGCTGAGTCGGTATGAAAATGGCTTGTTTAAAGGTTTCAGGAAAGGGCTTATGGTGTGGCACCAAGAAATCTTTTCTGCTGGAAGGAATATTTTTCCTACTTCTTGAGGAGCTTCTTTACACCATCAAGGTCTTTGTTCTTTGCTATCAGTTCCGTAAGGGTGGCAGCCTTCTCGGGGGCCATACGGGCAAGCACCCTTGCAGCCTTTCTTGGGTTCATCCTTGATAGTATTTTTGCAGCCATATCCTCTTTCAGACGGTCAAGCCTTGCAGCGGCCTCTGCTGGGTTCATCTTTTCATAGGTTGTGATTATCTGCTGAAACCTTGCCTCCTTGTCCTCCTGGAGCTTCTTTATGGCAACATCAAGCCGTTCAAGTATCTCCGTGTATTTCTTTATCTTCTCCTCTATGATTGTCTCAATCTTCTTCAGCTCCCGTTCCTTCTCTGACAGCATCGCCTCCTTCCTGTCTATCTCGGCCTTCTTTTTCCTCAGCTCAATGAGATAGCTTTCAGCACCAAAGGATACCGTGGACATACCAAAGATACCCAGAAGCAAGACCGTCATAAAAAAGGAAAGGGGCTTCATCTCAGATACCTCTTTATTGAGATGTCATCAAGCTGTTTCTGTTCCCTGAGCCTCTCCTCCTTAATGGCCTTCTCGTTCTGCCTTGTCAGGAGTTTCTTTACAAGCTTTTCCTCCTTGTGTGCCTCCTCAAGTCTTGAGAGTGTCTCTTTCAGCTCCCTCACCCTCTCCATGAGGACCCTCTTGTGTTCGTTCATCTTTCTTGTAATGTGTTCCACATAGTTATGGTGCATTCTCAGTGCTTCTGCTGTGAAGGCAGAACCGAACCTCTTTTTGTTGAACTCCTCAAGATTCTTTATGAACTCATCCTCAAGCTCCAGGATCTTTCTTTCATGCTCCTCTATCAGTTTCTGGATGTTCCTTACCTGAACGCTTATCTCTTCTCGCTTTAACTCTTTGATCCTGATAATGTTGTTAAGGGAGGTGATCCTCATCTGTTATCTCCTTTCATCTCCTGTTCATCAAAAAGCAATGAGAGTGCATGCAGGCTGTCTGCCATGTCTCTGCGGTCATTGATGGACTGTCTCAGATAGGCCCTCAGCTTGTTGATCATCCTGATGGCCCTGTCCACTGCCCTGTTGCTACCCTCCTTGTATGCACCGATACTTATCAT
>DROX01000087.1 GCA_011321725.1 Nitrospirota bacterium
CTCAAGCTCTATGAGTCTTTTGAGGAAACCCTTTTCCATGTTTCTGATGGTCTCACCAAGCGCCCTTTCACGTTCCGACTCTTTCATGAATCTTTCCCTGACGAGTTCATGCAACTCCTCAAGACTGTCCCCCACCATGGCAGCCTCGGTTGTAATCCTGGCGGTATTGTCCTGAAAAGAGAATATGCCACCCTTTACAGCCAGGTAGAGTTCTCTCCCACCCTGCTTTATTATGACCACGGAGGGTTTCAGGATGGTAAGAAAGTCCGTGTGCCTGCCCAGGATTCCAAAGGTGCCTGTTGAGTCCTGGGCCCTGAGGAAATCCACATCCTCATCAAAAACAATCCCTGACGGTATATATACCCTTAGTCTGAACACCTACAGCTCCCTTTCTGTGCCTATCATATAGAACTTCCTTTCATCTACATCATCGTATTTCCCTTCAAGGATGTTCCTGCATCCCCTGATGGTATCCCTCAGGGCTACATGCCTGCCCGGTTTTCCGGTGAAGGGCTCTGTAAGAAAGAAGGGCTGAGTGAGAAAACGCTCAAGTTTCCTTGCCCTGCTGACAAGGAGCCTGTCCTCTGGCGTGAGTTCGTCTATCCCGAGCATTGCTATGATGTCCTGCAGTTCGTTGTACCTTGACAGTGTCTCCTTCACCTTCCTGGCAACCTCATAGTGTTCAACACCCACAAGTTCGGGGCTCAGCAGCTTTGACCTTGACCTCAGCGGGTCAACGGCAGGGTACAGCCCCTTTGAGGCTATGTTACGGGAGAGTATCACCACTGTATCAAGATGGGGCATGATGGCTGTTATGGCAGGGTCTGTGATGTCGTCCGCAGGTACATACACTGCCTGCACAGATGTGATGGAGCCACTCTCAGTAGAGGTGATCCTCTCCTCAATCTCGGATATCTCGGAAAACATGGTTGGCTGATAGCCAGATCTTGATGGAACCCTCCCAAGGAGTGCCGAGACCTCTGAACCTGCCTGGACAAAACGGAATATATTGTCCATGAGCAGTAGCACATCCCTGCCCTTTATATCCCTGAAATACTCTGAGATACTGAGCGCTGTCATAGAAACCCTGAAGCGAACCCCCGGGGGTTCGTTCATCTGACCAAGCACTATGACGGTGTGGTCAATCACACCTGTCCTCTTCATCTCCTCATACAGTTCATGACCCTCACGTATACGCTCTCCCACCCCTGCAAATACAGAAACCCCTGCGTATACCTTGACGGCCTTGTAGATGAATTCCATCAGAAGAACAGTTTTCCCCACTCCTGCGCCTCCGAAGAGCCCGACCTTCCCACCCCTTATGAATGGACTCAAAAGGTCAATCACCTTTATGCCTGTCTCGTAGACCTCAGGCTGTACAATCTGGCTCTGAAGTGTGGGAGATTCCCTGTGGATCGGGAACTTAAGGTCTGAGACGATCATGCCTTTGCCATCCATGGGCTCACCAAGGAGGTTCACAACCCTGCCAAGCATTGGCTCACCAACAGGCACCTCAACAAATCGGCCTGTACGCCGGACCTCCATCCCTCTCCTCAGCCCCTGTGTCTTACCAAGGGAGATGGAGCGTACAGTTTCTCTGTTTATGTACTGATGGGCCTCAAAGAGGATCCTCCTTTCCCCGGTATCCACCAGCAGTGCCTCGTTCAGGAAGGGGCGGTCATCCTCGGAAAAGACCGCATCCATGACACTGCCTTCTATTGCAACTATTTTACCCAATCTCTGCTCCTATGATTATTATACCCCATATCTTCTCACAATGAGCTTCCGAAACTCCTCTGCTGCAAAAAGCACCAGTGCAAAGGGGATCAGGATGAGCCAGATTCTGAGATTTATTGGATGGGTTGAGAAGATGCCATTACCCCAGGGATGATAAACTATGAATAGCTGGAATATTATTTCAAAGGCTATACCGACAAAGATCAGCCTGTTTGTGAAAAAGCCGATTCTGAATACCGATTCGGTGAAGGACCTGCAGGCAAATACATTTGCCACCTGTGTGATAACAATGGCTGTCAGGCATGCAGTGGTAGCCTGCATATATACGGGATCAATGGATGATAGCATCTCACCCCATTTCCAGCCGTTACTATAGAGCACGTAAAAATAACCGGTCATCCCCGCTGCAGCTTCAATGGGACCGAGAAAGAGATAGGCACGGCTGAGTATCTTGATGTTCAGCAATCTTTCGTCAGGCCTGCGTGGTGGCCTTTTCATGAGGTCTTGCGTTGGCCGTTCTGCACCAAGTGCAAGGGCAGGCAGCATATCAGTGCCGAGGTCCACAGCAAGTATCTGAAGAATGGTCAGTGGGAGGGGGATTCTCAGAAGCACATAGGCAAGATAGGGAACTATCTCCGGGATGTTGGAAGAGAAGATATAGCTTATGAACTTTCTTATGTTATCATAGACAGCCCTGCCCTCTTCTATGGCATTAACTATAGTGGCAAAGTTATCGTCAAGGAGTACCATGTCTGCTGACTCCCTGGCCACATCAGTACCTGTGATACCCATGGCTATACCAATATCCGCACCCTTCAATGCAGGCGCATCATTAACCCCATCCCCTGTTACAGCAACCCTGTGTCCAAGTTCTTTCAGCAAGGAGACAACCCTCATCTTGTACTTGGGTGTCATCCTGGCAAATATGACCTCCTCATGGGATAGCCTTTTTCTCAGTTGTCTGTCAGTCAATCTCCTGAATTCCTCACCCTCAATTATTACCGGCTCACCTTTGACAAGTCCTATCTCTCTGGCAATGGCAAGGGCTGTTCTTGTACTATCACCTGTTATCATGATTATCCTGATGCCTGCCTCACGGCATCTCCTGATAGCCTCCGGCACCTCAGGCCTTGGCGGATCCTCAAGCCCGACCAGACCGGCAAAAATCATATCCCTTTCCAGCCCGCTGTCAAGGGGTTCATCGGCTGCGACAATCCGGTATGCCAGACCAAGCACCCTTAGTCCCTCACCTGTCAGTGAATTATAGGCTTTTAGAATCCTTTCTCTCATATGTTCCTTTAATGTAATTGTCTCGTTATCTAAAAGAATCCTCGTGGAGATATCCAGAATACCTTCTGGTGCACCCTTTGTTAGAAGATATCTCTCTCCATCTATCAGATTGACCGTGCTCATCCGCTTTCTCTCTGAATCAAAGGGGATTTCGTATATACGTTCAGACTCTAAATCGCCTACATACTCCCTTACTGCTTTAAGAAGTGCAACCTCCGTTGGGTCTCCTTTATAACGACCATCAAGGTATTTTGCGTTATTACAGAGATAGGACACCCTGCAGAGCATCTCGGCTTCAGCAAGTTTTTCCACACCTGCAAAGGCACCATTGAACCAGAGGCCCTTTACCTCCATTCTGTTCTGGGTCAGGGTGCCGGTCTTGTCAGTGCAGATGACCGTTACAGAGCCAAGGGACTCAACAGATACCAGGTTTTTTATAAGTGCCTTGCGCTTTGCCATCCTCTGGCTTCCCATTGCAAGGGCAAGGGTTACCGTGGGAAGTAGACCTTCTGGCACATTTGCCACTATTATTCCTATAGCAAAGATGAAGTTTTCCCAGAACCCCATACCTATTATGCGACCTGCAAGGAAAAAGATGATGCCCATCAGGGTTGCAATCAGGGCTATAATCCTTGTGAGCCTGATAATCTCTATCTGCAGCGGACTCAGCCCCGGTTCAACAGTTCCGGTCAACCGCGCGATATGTCCAAACTCCGTACTCATACCAGTGGCAAAGACCACAGCCCTGCCACTGCCACTCAGAACTGTGGTGCCTGCAAAAACCACATTTCTACTACCAAGAAGGTCTCCTTCACATGGTTCATGGTGCAGTGCTATCGGTTCAGATTCACCTGTCAGGGATGCATTGTTGACCATCATGTATCTGCTCTCTATAAGCCTTGCATCAGCTGGCACCCTGTCGCCTCCTGAGAGGATTATCATGTCTCCCACAACTATCTCTCTGGCCGGTATCTCCCTTTCCCTGCCATCTCTTACAACCTTTACATTAAAGGGTAAAAGCCTCCTCAAGGATTCTATTGATTTTTCCGCCCTGTATTCCTGCACAAAGGTAAAGATGGCGTTTATGAATATCACGCCTATTATGGCAAACCCAAGGGTGGCCATCCCTTCACCAGGATGTAGATAATCAGAGAGGAATGCAAGTCCTGCAGCAATCCAGAGAAGGATGGCAAGAAAGTGGGTAAATTGCTTAATGAACCTTGCAATCAGTGGTGTCTTCCTTGCCTCCCTTATCTCGTTAGGACCGAACTCCCTGTACCTCTTCCTTGCCTCACCTTCTGTCAAACCATGCTCAGAGGTACCAAGACTGCGTAGTACCTCCTCTTTTGCAAGGGAGTTAATCGCCATGTCTCGGTTTCAGTATGATAAGGTTACAGGGTGGCTCTCTCAGGAGTTCCTCCACAGGATTGCCTCTGAGTATAGAAGCAAGGAGACTTCTCTCACTGGCCCCCATTATTATGAGATCATGCCTCCTTGAGGATGCCTCCAGTGCGATCTTTTTCCCTGCGGTGCCTGGCGAAAGGCTGTTTTCAGATTCTATACCTGATTGTTTAAGCACTTTGATGAACTCCGAGATGTCCCCGGGCAACCGTGCCTCCCACTGCAGAGGGGTAAGATGGATCTCTCCAAGGAAGAAGCTCTCCACAGGCCTTGTACAGTGAAAGAGATATACCCTTGCCCCGAAGGCCTCTGCCATCCTGGCTGTAAAAAATGCCCTCTCCTTGAGATGGGCAATCCTTGCCTTAAGGGGAACGAGTATCTTGCGAGGATGGATCTTCCCGAAATGCACTACCCTTACAAGTGCCACCGAACATGGAAGGCCAATTAGCAGCCTTCTTGCTGTTGTCCCCGCATAGAATCTTTTTTTGATATCCTCTCTCCTTGTGGATAGAAAGGCAATATCAATACTCTCATGTGTTACTATCCTTTTTATCTCCCTTAAAGGGTCTCCTGCCACGCTGATGCTCTCAACCTGAAGACCGGCATTTCTTGCCTCTTCAAATAACCTGTGCATTGACTTATGGGCGTTTTCAATGCTCTCGCCTGTCATCTTTCTTTCTGCAATAAAGGCAAGAATGAGTCGTGCCTTACAGACCCTCGCAAGGTGAAGTGCATATCCTGCGGCCACCTCTGAATTCAGATGTTCATTTATTGCTGCAAGTATATTTTTGTACATATGGTCTGGCTTGTTAATGCAGGTGAGACCCCTTCCACAACGGACAGGGTCAGTTACCACAGAATACATATTGTGAAGGCGTTGCCGGGATGCCCTGACCTGCTCAGGGCATCCGGTTCTTTAGCTGGAACTGAGGTCTGCGCTTCCCATGCAGGACAGTTCAGGCCTCCTTGATCTGAAGCTTCCTCTGCCGTTTTTTTGCCTCTTCCGTCTTGGGAATCCTTATCTCAAGGATACCGTCCTTGAAGGTCGCCTTTGCCTTGTCAGCCTGTACATCCACCGGTAATCTGAAGCTGCGGGAAAAGGAACCGAATGAACGCTCATACCTGTAGTAGTTCTTCTTCTCCACCTTCTCTTCCCTCTTTTTCTCACCAGAGATGGTTATTGTGTCATCGCTGAGTGTTACATCAATATCATCCTTCTTCATACCTGGAAGCTCGGCCTTTACAACCACATCATCTCCCTCTTCAAAGATATCCACAGATGGTGATATCTCCTCAATCTCTGGCATCCTGAGCCGTGGCAACCAGGAAGGCCCGAAGAGTGAAAAGGGACGGCGGAAAAACTCGTCAAACCAGCGTTCCATCTCCTCAAAGGGGGAAGGAAGCCTTGTTGGCTCCACTTTTACCACCTCTTTTGATGTCTCCTTCTTCCTTGCCATGTTACCCTCCTTTGTAAAGTTTTGGTTATAAACTCCATCTCATATAAGGTTTGAGATCGGGAATTCCGGCCCATGGATGAGCGAGCATCCTGGCATCACACAGACTGGCTTTACCCCGGATTTAATCCGCTAATCAGGTGTCTCACCCTGCAGTATGTTGATTATCATACTATCCGGCTTTGGCAGACCCGCCAGTTTCCAGGCCACCACAGGACTGACAAACTGCTCAGCAACACAGTTGCCGGGCTGATGGACATTGTGGCAGATTCCAGTAAGAATAGGAAAGTAGTTGAATTTCCTGTAATATTCTCTTATAAACCTCAGTATCTCAAGCCGGTCCCTGGTAAGCTCCTCAATCCCCTCCCTTTCCGCAAGTGCACATGCCACCTGCTCATTCCAGTCATCAAAATTAACAAGATACCCCTCATCGTCAACCTCTACCTTTGTGCTTCCGTATTCTATAAAAGGCATGATCTCCTCCTTTATTTGGTTCAGGATTAAGAAGTTAATCGGAATAATAGCTCCATATGCCAGGTTCCACATAGACCTCAAGTACGGAGTCTCTGCTTGCTATCCCTGCAAGACGGTTGTTCTTTGTAATGGGTATCATGGTGAATCTGTTTTCAATCATGAGGTCTATTATCTCCTCCACAGGTGTCTCAATATCAGCGGTTACAGGGCTGCGGTTCATTATCTCTTCAGCCCTTGTCTTGTCCACATCCGCTCCTTCTTTCATCGCCTTTATCAGATCGTGTTCCGTGATGATACCGAGGATCTCCCACTGTTCATTGACCACCGGCAGGCCGGGATAACCTGTAGACATTATCTTGTAAGCTACATCCCTCAAGGTGGTTTCACCCCTTACAGCCTGTCTCCTGTGCATAATGTCCTGGGTACGTATCATAGGGCCCTCCTTTGAATCTCTTTATTTTTTTGACAGAGCATCTCCATCTCGGTGTATAGCATTTCTCTCTTTTTTATCGGTGTGGCAGTATGATATTCCCTTCTCTTCAAAAGGTTGGAAATAGCCTGCCTGAAAAGGCGGTCGGAGAAGCTCTTTAGAACCCTCTTATCCATTCCCTTGCTCCTGTTCTGTCCCCTTCCTATGTTCAGCATATCAAAAAACAGGAAAGTTTTCAATTTAAAAAAGTTATGAATCTGATTAGACTTCTTTATGCTTTCTTCTGGACACCCTTTTAAAATAAAACATAAAATATCAAAAATTTACTATAATACCTAATA
>DROX01000088.1 GCA_011321725.1 Nitrospirota bacterium
CCTTGCAGAACTTCTGGACAGGGCACTTCCTGAGGAGGAGATAAGGGTTATAAAGAATGTCCTTGATGCACATAGTGATTTCATAAAGGACTATCACGACCTCAGGACAAGAAAGGCGGGCAGAGAAAGGCACATAGATCTTCATCTTACAGTCTGTCAGGATGAGAGCATTGCCCAGACACACAAAACCATGGACAGCATAGAGAAGGAGATAGCCTCAAGGCTGCCAAACTGTAATGTGGTCATCCATCCCGAGCCATGTTCCCACAGGTCTGACAGGTGTCCTTCAGACTGCTACTGGTTGAAGGTAGAGAGGAAGAAGGATTAATATCCTATTTCTATAAAGTGGTGTCCAAAATAATTTCAGTTTTATAAAACAAGGCAGGGCGATAAGACAGTCAGGAGGCAAGAGTCAGGAGTCAGGAGTAACAGTAAGCAGTGAGCGGCTCTGTAGGGTATCTTCAATACATACCCATTGCATCCCTTACAAGTTCCATCGTCTCCCGGGCTGCCTTTCTTGCCTTCTCATTGCCAGTCTCAATGATCTCATCCATGATGGAGGGGTTATCAGAGAGCTCCTTTCTCTTTTCCCATATTGGTTCAAGCACCTTGAAGACATTCTTGATGAGTATCCTCTTACAATCAATACACCCAATACCTGCGGTGCGGCACCCCCTGGCTACCTCTTCAAGCTCCTCTTCCGTGGAGAATATCCTGTGCAGTTGATAAACAGGGGATTTTTCAGGATCCCCGGGGTCGGTCCTTCTTTTTCTCTGGGTGTCGGTAACCATGGTTAGTATCTTTTTCTCAACCACCTCTGGTGGATCGTTGAGATAGATGGCATTGTCATAGCTTTTTGACATCTTTCTTCCGTCAAGTCCTGTTACCTTTGGAAACTGTGTAAGAAGTGGTTCAGGCTCTATCAATACATCTGTCTTGTACAGAAAATTGAACCTCCTTGCAATCTCCCTTGTGATCTCAAGATGTGGGACCTGGTCAATGCCAACAGGTACATAAGAGGCCCTGTAGATCAGGATGTCTGCGGACTGCAGTACAGGGTAACCAAGGAACCCGTAAGAGCCTATATCAAGCTCCTTTATCTCCTCCTTTTTTTCTTTGTAGGTGGGTACACGTTCAAGCCATCCAAGGGGTGTTATCATGCTGAGCAATATGTGAAGCTCTGCATGCTCAAGGATCCGTGACTGAATGAAGAGGGTTACCTTCTCAGGGTCAAGACCCACGGCAAGAAAGTTCATCAGCAGATCTCTTGTATATTCCTTTATCACCGAGGGGTTTGGGTAGTTCGTGGTTAAAGCATGCCAGTCTGCCACAAAGTAATAACAGTCGTATTTCTCCTGGAGGCTGACCCAGTTTGTCAGTGCTCCAACAAGATTGCCAAGATGAAGATAACCACTTGGCTGCATCCCGCTCAGTACCCTTTTCAATTTCACGACCTCCTGAGTTGTTTAGTCAGGTGCTCTCCTTTGAGCCCGGAGTGATAAATTATAACATAATCAAGGAGTTTCATTGGGGGAGATCCATCCCTGTCCGCTCCGAGGCAATTTTGCGATTCAGAGATTTGAGGGGCAAATACACACCAACCCGTTATCACTTTGGATCTTTTTCTGTTGGCAATACCGGGGTGGCAGGCTTTTCTTGACAAAAAAGTACCAATTGTTGTTATATTTTATATCTAAGGCGCGTAGCTCAGGGGGAGAGCG
>DROX01000089.1 GCA_011321725.1 Nitrospirota bacterium
AAAATGAGGAAGCCATTGACATAAAGTTCGGCCCTGGAGGGCTTGAAGAGATTGAGTTTTATCTGCAGTACCTTCAGGCAGCTGCCTTTCGGAAAGGGTCTGTCCCCCTTATCCAGAACACCCTGCATGCCCTTAAAAGGCTCAGGAATACAGGTTTTATCTCCAGAGAGGTTGCCCATCTCCTTTTGAAGATATATCTCTTCTTTAGAAAGGTGGAAACCCTTCAGCGTCTCAACGAGGAAAAGCTACTAAGGCCGGCATCCCCGGAGACGGAGCTGATAGCCCGGATACTGGGATTTGAAGACGCAGAGGGTTTGATAGAGGAGATATCAAGAGGCAGGAAAGAGGTTTTAAAGATTGTCGCAGATCAATAGTGTCCGATTAAATGTCATGCTGAATCCTGTCCTGAACTGGTTTCAGGATCTGGTTCAGCATCTAATAAAATCAACATCTTTTGAGACCCTGAAACAATACTGAAACGAGTTCAGCACATGGTTCAGGGTGACACTAAAAAATTATTTCTTTTATGTAATTAAACAAAATGAGCTAATAATTTTTATTTTTCAATTAGTTATGTCATAATTTTTATCGGACAGTACTGGCTGCAGATAGTAAATAAACTCTGTACAGGAATAGCATATAATTCCAGAGAAGAACTTAACAGGAGGCAAAGATGGAAAAAGCAAGGGATGCAAAGGATGTCTTGGAGCTTGTAAAGCAACATAACGTTAAGTTCATACGACTATGGTTTTCCGATATCCATGGCACGCTCAAGAGCTTTGCGCTGCCTGTGGAGGAGCTGGGGTATGCCTTTGAAGAGGGTATGGGGTTTGACGGTTCCTCCATAAGGGGTTTTGCACGTATTGATGAAAGTGACATGATAGCACGGCCTGACCCAAGGACATTCACAATTCTACCATGGCGCCCCAAAGAAAGAGCAGTGGCCAGAATGTTTGCTGATATATATGAACCAGATGGCACCCCCTACAAAGGTGATCCGAGGTATGTACTGAAACGAAACCTGGAAAAGGCACAGGCCATGGGCTACACCTACTATCTCGGTCCGGAACTTGAGTACTTCTACTTCCATGATGACAAACACCCGGCCCCTCTTGACGAAGGTGGATATTTTGACCATTCACCTGATGCAGCAGAAGACCTCCGAAGAGATACCATACTTGCCCTTGAAGAAATGGGTATACGGGTGGAGTATTCCCATCATGAGGTTGCGCACTCGCAACATGAAATTGATCTTAGATATGCCGATGCACTGACAATGGCTGACATTGTAATGACCTATCGTGCAACTGTCAAGGAAATAGCACGCAAACACGGTGTCTACGCCACATTCATGCCAAAGCCCATCTTCGGACAGAATGGCAGCGGTATGCATACCCATCAGTCTCTCTTCAAAGGGGATGAAAATGCCTTCTTTGATCCCAATGACAGATTTTATCTCTCCCATGTGGCAAAAAGGTTCATAGCAGGCCTTTTAAGACACATCAGGGAGATAACCCTTGTACTGAACCAGTGGGTCAACTCCTACAAGAGGCTTGTACCAGGTTATGAGGCACCTGTGTACATCTGCTGGGCAAGAAGAAACCGGTCCTCTCTTGTGCGGGTACCCCTTTACAAACCAGGAAAGGAGAAGGCCACAAGGATAGAACTGAGGTCACCTGACCCGGCATGCAACCCCTATCTTGCCTTTGCATGCATGCTCAATGCAGGACTCAGGGGAATAGAGGAGGGCTATGAACTGCCTGAACCGGTTGAGAAGGATGTCTTTCACCTCTCGGAAAAGGAGATGAAAAAACTGGGTATTGAACTGCTCCCCGGCAGCCTTATTGAGGCAATTGAGCATGCTGAAAAAAGTGAGCTTTTAAAGGATACCCTGGGTGAACATGTCTTCCATGAACTGATCATGAGCAAAAAGATAGAATGGGATGATTACAGGGTTCAGGTCTTCCCTTATGAGATTGAAAGATATCTACCCATTCTTTAGAAAAAGGCGGTCATAGAGAATGAAAGAAAGGATAAAAATAGGAATAAGTGCATGTTTGCTTGGGGAGAGGGTCCGGTATGACGGCAGAGACAGCCTTGACCACTATCTCAGGTATACAATGGGAAGCCTTGTTGAGTGGATACCCGTATGTCCAGAGGTTGGGTGCGGACTGCCTGTCCCACGGGAGCCGATGCAGCTTGTGGGGCACCCTGAAAATCCCAGACTGATAACAAAATACACAGGGAAGGACTATACAGAATTAATGAACCGCTGGCTCAGGAGGGAGATCAAGAGACTCAGGAAAGAACAGATATGCGGTTTTGTCTTTAAAAGCCGCTCACCCAGTTCAGGCCTTAGAGGGGTCAGGATAAAG
This sequence comes from Nitrospirota bacterium, assembly GCA_011321725.1. Classification (GTDB taxonomy): domain Bacteria; phylum Nitrospirota; class Thermodesulfovibrionia; order Thermodesulfovibrionales; family JdFR-85; genus JAADHP01. Next base: position 2,376 of record DROX01000089.1, read on the forward strand.
ACACCGGATGGACGAATTCTCAAAGGATACGGGCTCTTTGCAAAGGCAGTTATGGAAAACTTCCCGGACCTGCCTGTGGAGGACAACGAGAGGATGTACAATCCTGCAATTAGAAGGGGCTTTTTCATGCGTGCCTGTATCTACAGGAGATGGAAGGATATGCTGAAAGGGGGGATGAAGAAATCCTCCCTGAGAAGTTTCCATGAAGCACATAAACTGACGCTGATGGCCCACGGACCAGGGAGGCTGAAAGAGATGGAAGAACTCCTTTACAGTGCTAAAAAATCCTCGTCAAGGGTGGTCTTCAGGCAGTACTACAGCCTTTTAATGGAAACTCTCAAGTTGAAATGCACGGTGAGAAAGAACTACAATGTCCTGAAACATATACTGAGCTATCTGAAGTGTTGTACCCCTGATGAGATGAGAGCATTAAAAAAGGGTATGGATGATTACAGGAGAGGAGAGATACCACTCATTGTTCCTGTCACATTGATCAACCATTTCGCTGAAAAATACGGGTTAAACTATCTCAGGAAACAATACTATTTAAACACCTTCATAGAGCCATGTTTCCTGGATTAAGTGGACAGCGAGCGTATTCCCGCGGTCTCTCCAGCGGGGTCAAGCGAGCAAAGGAGTTAACAGTAAGCAGTTTGTGGGTGGATGGGTAGATGAGTAAATGGGTAAATGAGTAAATGAGTAAATGGGTGTATGGGTAGATGAGTAAATGGGTAAATGAGTAAATGAGTAAATGGGTGGATGGGTAGATGAGTAAATGGGTAAATGGGTAAATGGGTAGATGGGTGGATGGGTGAAAGAGTTCATGAATCAGGTATGTGTAATTCAAAAGCAGACTCTGTCATTAGCCGTGCCCCGACAGGGCAATCCACAGCACCCACAACCTTGTCATTGCCGTGCCCCGACACGGCAATCTATGGTCTTCAAAGAACAAATAGATTACCCAGTCAAGCATGCCCTCTGGCTTGACCAGGGGGCTGGGTAATGACAAGTAAAATTACCTCGGAGGCAGGGGCACCCCGAAAAATCGCAGATTTTTTGGGGCAGAGACAGGAGGTCTGCCGAGAATGAGACGAAAAATCAGTACCCCTTGCCATTACTATAACTTTCAATGTTGACCAGACAGTGGTGATACAACTTTAAATTTGAAGAAAAGGAGGATGTGATGAAAATCGTGACAAGATATTTCTTCCGGGGTCTGCTGATAACCATACCTGTGGTAGCAACAATCTATGTTGTTTATGTTGTATTTACAAGGGTGGACAGTATCTTCGGTTTTGGTATACCAGGAATGGGTATACTGATGACCTTTTTGATTATCACCTTCATAGGCCTTCTGGCATCTAACTTCCTGACCCGATGGTTTGTCAACCTCATTGACACTGTATTTACACGCCTTCCGCTGGTCAAGATGATTTACACATCCCTTAAAGACCTCATCAATGCCTTTGTAGGAGACAAAAAGGGGTTCAGCAGACCGGCACTTGTAAGGCTCTCTGAAGAGGGTGACATCTCTGTCATCGGCTTCGTTACCCAGAGCGACCTTAAATCACTCGGGATAAAGGACAAGGTTGCTGTCTATCTGCCCCAATCCTATAATTTTGCAGGGAATCTGATCATTGTTCCGAAAAGGAATATAACCCCTCTAAAGGCTGACAGTGGTGATGTAATGAAATTCATTGTTTCCGGCGGGGTAACCACTACAAAATCAGTTTAGGCTTGGCACCCAAATACGGTCCACTGAAAGGGGTGAGCGGGAGGGACCCGTACTGTCCTGATCAACCTGTTATTTTATCTCTTATCTTTTTCAAGAGATTTGTGGTATTCAGGGGCTTTGACAGGATCTCCAGGTCTGCTGCTGAATCCGTTCCTTCCTCCATGTTTATATGTGTGTAACCCGACATAAAGAGGGCATTAACCTGGGGTGATATCTTCCTTATCTCGTCAAAGGCCTCTTTGCCGGTCTTCTTTGGCATCATCATATCAAACAAAAGCAGATCAATCCTGTCCTTATGTTCCATGAACTTGCTGATGGCATCTTCTCCGTCTGATGCCTCTATAACCTCATACCCATACTGTTTCAAAAGTTCTGAGAGATACTCCCTGACATACACCTCATCCTCAGCCAGCAGGATGGTACCGCTCCCTTCAAGTGTTTCCCGCTTCTGGCATTGTTCTTCCGCCTCAAGCTCGGCCTCAATGAGGGGCAGATAGATCTTGAAGATCGTTCCCCTGCCCGGCTCTGAATAGACGGTTATATAACCATCATGGTTCTGGACAATGCCGTAGACAACGGATAGACCAAGGCCTGTCCCCTTGCCCACCTCTTTTGTGGTAAAAAAGGGGTCAAATATCCTCCTCCTTGTCTCGGCATCCATCCCAACCCCTGTGTCAGAGAAAGAGACAAGGGCATAATCTCCCTCGTGACCAAAACCATGGGTATTTATGAAGTCATGGTTCATAAAAAATCTTTCAGTGATTATATGAAGTTTTCCACCCTTTGGCATGGCATCCCTGGCATTTGTTGTAAGGTTGATCAGCACCTGCTCTATCTGGGTGTCATCTGCATTTATAACCAGAGGACCATCGTACAGAAAGGTCTTCACCTCAATATTCTCGGGGATTATTCTTGTCAGGAGTTTTTCCAGGTTGGCAATCGTGGCATTCAAATCCACAGGCCTCTTATTTGTGCTCTTCTGCCTGCTGAAGGCAAGGAGCTGTCTTGTAAGTTTGGAGGCCCTCTCACCCGCTTTCAGGATCAGCTCAAGATTCTTGCTGACCGGGTGTCCATCCTCCAGTGCCATAAGCCCTGTCTCAGCATAACCAAGAATCCCCGTCAATATATTGTTAAAATCATGGGCTATGCCAGCTGCAAGTGTTCCAATTGATTCCATCTTCTGCGAATGCAGATATAGCTCTTCAAGCCTGCGATGCTCTGTAATATCACGACACAGGACCACCACATTTACCACTTCATCACCCTCCTTGATGGGGGTTGTTCTTATCTCCCAGATCTTGCCATCCCCTGTGGTTTGTATATGAGTGGCTGGTTCGCCCCTTTGAAAGCTTTTAAGCACAGGACAACCATCGCATGGTTCATTCCTGTTATGCCAGATCTTATAGCACCGCTGGCCTACTATTTCGGATATCTCTTTACCGAGTTGTGCAGGAAATACCCTGTTGGCCCAGACAATCCTGAGGTCAGAGGACTGTAGCGACAGGACATCAGGGATTGCATCAAGCAGGGCATTAAAATGACTGGCAAGTTCACGAAACTGGGATTCTCTTCTCTGTAGTTCCTCTTCTATCTTTTTTCGTTCGGCAATCTCCATGGCCAGCTGCCGGGTTTTGGAAAGGAGCTTGTAATTTGATGCCTTCAACTCCTCAAGGGTTTTGTTAAGGGCCAGAAATCTGTTTGACAGAGACAACCTGGGTTCAAAATAAAGGAGGATATAATAGTCGGCAAAATCCTTTCCGGAATGGAACCTTGATCCCCTGAATCTGCAGGCAATCTCTTTATCTTGTGACTTTATGGTGAAAGAACCGGGGATCTGCTCTGTGGTACAGGCACATCTTGCAAGATAGTCATTGACAGTCTCTTCCCCCTCCGTTATAATCTCCTTCAAATGAAAAAGCCTGCCCCTTTGCCCTCTTGATCTCCGCCCTATAAACTTTATGGCTGCTGGATTTGCTGCTATTACCTCTCCGTTTCTTGCTACTAAAAGAACACCCTCAGGGATTGACTTTGTAAACTCATGAAAGAATCTATGTAAGGAGTTGTTCATCAGGGCCAAAGTACTCTCTTCCCTCAGCTTCTTCAGACTCGGGAGTAAATCTCAAGTAAACAATAACACTGCAGTTGTTGGCATGCTCGGCAATGGTTTCCTCAAGAACCACCTTTGCGTATCCAAGATTCTGGGCAACAATGGTGCCAAACACATTTGATGTCATCATGCATATGGAGGGACGGTCAATAACCTTGTCTTCAAAAGGGCAGGTATTGTTTTTTAGAAACACCTTGTCTTCATTCTTTTCAACAACAGAGAAATCCCCTCCGATTCTGTTCTTGAGATCAGTAAGTACCTCAATAACCTGTTCACCTGTTAGCCGTTCCACCTTCAACTCCTTCTTGTACAGCTCATTCAACCACTCACCCATACGTTGTCCCACGAGACTGATGTAGCCGGATGCCTCCTTATATCCCACCACATCTTCCAGGGTACCTGCCAGCTCCCTTATAAGGATTTTCAGAAAGAGATCCTGCTGAAGAGGTATGGGGCGGGAACTCAATCTGGTATTTCTGGTTTCCATTATTTATCGGCCTCTCTGTAAATTCCTGTCATAATTATAGCCATTATTTCCCCAGGGGTGTCAAGTTTGATGGAAGCCACATAGAGAAAGGAAAACAAAATATTGGCGTCCCCAACGGGATTCGAACCCGTGTTACCGCCTTGAAAGGGCGGTGTCCTAGGCCTGGCTAGACGATGGGGACGCATTACAGAAATCAGAAGTCGGAAACCGGAAGTCAGAAACAACGTTTCTAATCAGACCTCTGACATCTGATTTCCCTTTTGGTGAGCCGCCGGGGATTCGAACCCCGCACACCCGCCTTAAAAGGGCGGTGCTCTGCCGACTGAGCTAGCGGCCCTTCAAAATACAGATAAATAGGATACAATTATTATAATAAACCTGTCAATTTACATGGTTTTTAAAATAGGAGAATCCTGGCAATTATCTTTGAAAATTTTTGATTATCTGGACTTTACAACGATATCTGACCATTTAGTTTCAATTACTCCTGTTCCACTGAGGTTGACAAGTGACACATAAATAGGTTACATTTATACTTGTCTTTTTGTTCTTTGAAAATACAGTGCGTAGACCCCTTAAGATATCCAATAAGAGTTTCAGCGAAGGATGAGAGTTTGATCCTGGCTCAGAGCGAACGCTGGCGGCGTGCCTAACACATGCAAGTCGAGCGGGGTGCACGGGGCGGAGGACTTCGGTCCGAAGCTTTGTGTTACCTAGCGGCGGACGGGTGAGTAACACGTAGGCAACCTACCCCTGGGACTGGGACAACCCGGGGAAACCCGGGCTAATACCGGATAAGACCACGTACTGGGATGTATGTGGTAAAAGGGGAG
>DROX01000090.1 GCA_011321725.1 Nitrospirota bacterium
CTGTATGGCCATATGGGCAGGATGGTATGGATTTATTGCTGAATTTAACTGAAAGGAGGTCATCATGATAGCCCTTAATATGGCAAATGTAATGGAGGAGACCATTGGGGACAGGGGGCTCAGTGAAAGCGAGATTGAAGAGATAAAACCAGAGATAAAGGAGGCCCTGTCCCAGATTACAAGAAGGCAATGGAAGGAACTTGCCTTTCTTGATCTGCCCGAGCAGGATACCGAAAAGATCAAAGAGATAGCCCTTGATATAAAGAACAATGCTGAGGACTTCCTGTTACTTGGCATAGGCGGTTCCGCACTTGGTCCAAGGGCAATTGTTGAGGCACTCAGTCCTTTCCATAATCTGAGACACAGGCCTCGTGTATTCATATACGATAATGTTGATCCGAGGACCCTCTCCTGTATCCTCTCCATGGTGGACCTGAAGAAGACCTATGTCAATGTGGTTACCAAATCCGGCAGCACTGCCGAGACGGTTGCCTCTTTCATGGTTCTCTGGGAGGAGCTTCAGAAGGTGCTGGGCAGGGATACTGCATCACGCTTTGTTGCCACTACGGACCCTGAAAAGGGAAACCTCCGTGCCATAGCAAGGAGACATGCTCTGAAGACACTTGATATACACCCAGGTGTGGTGGGCAGGTATTCCGTATTGAGCCCCGTGGGTCTCCTTGCCGCTGAGATCATAGGGGTGGATTCAAAGGAGCTTCTGAAGGGTGCAGCTGATATACGCGAGCGCTGTATGGAGGAGGAGATATGGAAGAACCCGGCCCTCTTAACGGCTGCCATTCTGTTCCTTGAAGGCACGAGGTACAACAGGACCATTGATGTGATCATACCCTATGCCGATGGCCTCAGGGCATTCTCGGAGTGGTTCTGTCAGTTATGGTCTGAGAGCCTTGGGAAGCTTGGACTGGGATTAACCCCCTATCCTTCCATAGGAACCACCGATCAGCACTCACAGCTACAGCTCTGGATGGAAGGTCCCGAAGACAAGGTTGTGATATTCATAAGGATTGAGGAGTATGGATCTGATATCAAGATCCCCCTTGTCTTTGAGGATATGGAGGGTCTCAACTACCTCTCGGGACATTCCCTCTCTGAATTGATAAAGGCAGAGGAGGAGGCAACAGAGCTTTCCCTTGCTAAGGCTTCCAGACCGAACCTCTCCCTTTCGGTTCCGGTAATTGATGCCTATCATCTTGGACAGCTCTTCATGTTCTTTGAGATCGTAACAGCCCTTGTGGGTTTTCTCTTCGGCATCAACCCCTTTAACCAGCCAGGGGTGGAGGAGGGGAAAAACTTTACCTACTCAATGATGGGCAGACCCGGGTATGATGAAAAAAGGAAAGAGGTTGAGGAGGCAAGGGAAAAGAAGGTCTGCTGGACCCTGAAATAGATGACCCAGTACAGTAGTGTCCAAAATAATTTCAGTTTTATAAACCAAGGCAGGGTGCCAATAAGACAGTCAGAAGTCAAGAGTCAGGAGTCAGGAGTTAACAGTTAGCAGTAAGCAGTGAGCAGTAAGAAGAGGCCTTCCGAAAAATCGCAGATTTTTCGGAGTAGAAAGAGGTGGTTCATCATGGCATTCTTCACCACCTCTGGGCCTATAGGGTTTGTTTCTTTACTTGTTTTAGTGTATAACGATAAAAAAGAGGTTACTTTATTGATTAATCCTGTGGTTGGCTTATTTTTATGAGGTGCCCTGCCTTGATAGGGATTTGTTTGGACAGATATGGATCCAATACAAAGAGCAGGCATTTAGAGTGTACATGCCCCTGTTATCACTGAGGAGCCCGGATGTGGTGAAGCGGCAGATCACAGGGCTTAATCCTGCCAGGAACAAGATTGTTTTATGCTTAACACTGACAGCACTTGCCTTGTGCCTGATCCTTGTCCCTCACAGGGCATACGGGGAAAGGGGTTGCAGATACGAGCAGGTCAGGAGGGTTATAGACGGAGACACCATTGAACTGGTCAATGGCAGAAGGGTAAGGCTTCTTGGCATTGACACCCCCGAGTCTGCAGATCCAAGAAGGCCTGTTCAGTGGTTCGGCCTTCAGGCGAAATTCTATCTGAAGAAGCTCCTTGACAAAAAGGTGGTCTGCCTCAGGAGAGACAGGGACAGGACAATCAACCTGGACAGGTACAACCGCCTGCTCAGGTATGTATATCTGGATAAGACCTTTGTCAACAGAGAGATAATCAGGAAGGGATACGGCTTTGTCTTTACACGTTATCCCTTCCAGTACATGGATGATTTCAGGCGGCTCCAGAAAGAGGCCATCCGTACCGGCACCGGCCTGTGGAACACTGAAAAGTACAGGCAATGGCTTGCAGGCTACTCTAAAAGGCTTGCCCTTGCAAGCAGATGCAGATCAGATGGGATTGTGTGTTCATGGGATGCACTGAAATATATTGGCAAAAGGAAGAGGGTACGGCTGCTGATAAGAAAGGTTCACGATGCTGGTGAAAGGATATACTTCAACAGCGAGGATGACATATACAGCCCCTTGAATTTCACGGTAGTGTTGA
>DROX01000091.1 GCA_011321725.1 Nitrospirota bacterium
AAACCCTTGAGTTTACAAAGGGTGTGATCACCGAGATAAGACCTACACATATAGTAACACCTCAGGAGGGTACAAGGCTTGATATACTGCTGGCCTCACCTGCTGATGTGGTCCCGGAGTATTCAGATGGAAAGCTGACCTTAACGGTTGAAGAATCAGCCGAGGAGACAGGTGTATCCCGGCCTGAAGAGGGCGCTGTCGCAACTGCTGCTGAAGAGAAAGAGGAGACCCCTCCGGAACCAGAGATGCAGAAACCGGCCCTCACCGCTCCTGCACAGCATATAGAGGATATAGGGATGTACAGAAGGGATGAGAAGGTGGTGGTCATGATCAAAGGGGATGGGCTTCTGAAGCCCGAGATATTTCCTGTCAACAACAAGCTTGTCATGGACTTTGAAGGTGTATCAATGAAGGCCTCAATTCCTGAAGAGGTTGTCCGTCCATTAAAGGGTATAAGATGGGGTATCCATGACGACAAGGTGAGGGTTGTTCTGGATTTTGAGCCTGACACCACCTTTGATGTGGTCTCCATCGGAGACAGTGTTGAGGTATCGCTTACATCGCCCTACACAGTGAAGGAGCAGCTTCAAAAAGGGGCCAGGGTGAAGCAGAAAGCGGTGACCGGTGCAATTAAGGCACCTGAGGGTGGCCCGAAAGCTGTTTATACCGGCACCAGGATATCCCTTGATTTCCAGGATGCTGATATAATACCCATATTCAGGCTCCTTGCCGATGTAAGCGGCTACAATGTTGTGATTGATCCCGGAGTCAAGGGCAAGATAACCATGAAATTGATCAATGTGCCATGGGACCAGGCGCTTGATCTGATACTGAAGACCTTCAACCTCGACAAGGAGATAGAGGGAAACATAATTCGTATTGCGCCGGTATCGGTGATTTCAAGGGAAAGGGAGCAGAAGGCAAAGATGCTTGAGGCAGAGCAGAAGGCAGAACCTCTTGTTACCAGGGTGTTTCCTATCAGTTATGCAAATGTGGGAAAGGTCAGGACATCCATTGAACAGGCAAAGGTGCTTTCAAAGCGGGGCAGTATAAGCATTGACGAAAGGATCAGTTCCCTTATAGTCAAGGATGTGGAGAGCAATATGCCCAAGATAAGCAAGCTGATAAAGACCCTTGACAGGCCAACCCCCCAGGTGATGATTGAGGCAAGGATCGTGGAGGTCAATACAAGTGCAACAAAGGACTTCGGTATCCGCTGGGGGACAACAATTACAAGTAAGAGCAGGCTTACTACCTTTCAGGGTCTAACCCCATATGTGGTTGATTTTCCATCAACCTCAGCTGGCCCAGGTTCTGGGGCAGGATTCACATTCGGCTTCCTGAACCCCCAACAGACCCTTGGTATTGATCTTGAAATATCCGCCCTTGCAACATCTGGCAAACTCAAGATCATATCCAACCCAAGGATAATAACCGTGGATAATGAGGAGGCCACAATCTCACAGGGTAAAAGCATCCCCGTGAGGAAGCTCACATCAGAAGGTACGGTCTCAACGGAATTCAAGGACATCAAGCTGGAGCTCAAGGTGAAACCCCATATCACACCTGAGGGGTCCATTATATTGAATGTAAATGCCAAGAAGGAGGAGCTTGACCCTACCATCCCCTCTGTGGAAGGAGTACCTGGAACGGACAAGAAGGAGGCAAAGACAAATGTTATCATCAAAGATGGAGAAACTCTCGTAATAGGAGGGATCTACAAGACGGTGAATAACAATTCCCAGTCTGGCCTTCCGGTAGCAAAGGATATTCCAATACTTGGTTGGTTATTCAAGAACAAGAAAAAGGAAAGTCAGACAAATGAACTGTTGATATTTATTACTCCAAGGATTGTGAGATCAAGATAACTAACTTCATCCTGTTTGATAGAGAAGTGGTTTAAAGAAGAAATGTATTAGCCTTCTTTCTCTTATTATCCACGCTCCTGTATAATATAAGGGTGATCCGCCACACCTTTACAGTTCTTGATGGAATTGGT
>DROX01000092.1 GCA_011321725.1 Nitrospirota bacterium
GCCAGGGGTGAAGCTATATCAACCGCCTGTAACAGTATATGGATTCAGGCTCCAGGGGGCAGTCCTGAGAGGTGTGATGAGGATAGAGGCAGGTTACTATGATTCACAGTCTGACAGGCATGGTACTGATCCCTATGTACCAAACTCCAGCATGAGGTTTCTCATGGGATACCAGAGCCAGCTATGGGAGGATTTCACAGCAGGAGTGCAGTATTTTATTGACTACATGGATGATTATACAGAATACCGCCATAGCCTGCCTGCAGGAATGCCCGGGGACAGGAGATACTCCCATATGCTGACACTGAGGCTTACCCAGCTTCTGATGCATCAGACATTGAGACTCTCCTTCTTTTCCTTCTGGGAGCTTTCTGATGGTGACTATCTTGTCAATCCCGAGATCAAATACAGCCTTTCTGACAACCTCTGGGTGGCAGTGGGTGGTTTTGTCTTTGGCGGTGGAGAGAGATGGAGCCAGTTCGGCAGTCTTGACAGGAATGACAACCTGTATATGCAACTCAGATATGAGTTTTAAAACAATGGATTGCCCTGTCAAACACGGCGACGACAGGATGGGGTTATGGATTGTCGGGGCAATCCTCTGATCAAAGCCTGTCCTCAACTTGATTGGGGACCTGGACAGGTCCGACAATGACAGAGTCTGCTTTTGAATTACACATACCTGATTCATAAACTCTTTTACCTATCAACTCATCTACCCATCCACCCATCAACTGCTCACCGCTCACTGTTAACTCCTGACTTCTGACTCCTGACTGTCTGATTGGTGCCCTGCCTTGTTAGTACTTTGTTTAGACAGAAGTGATATCCAATATGTTAAAATTAAAGATTATAACCCTTCTTTACTTATAATCCTCGTGGGAGTAACAGGTTATGATAAACTTGGCTATCGGCATAGATATAGGAGGAACTAACATCAGGGTAGCACAGGTGGACTCTGATGGTAGGGTACTGAAGAAGATCAAGAGAGAAACCTCTGAAGATATAGTGAAAAACCTGACAGATGCAATTGATGAACTGATTACAGAAAACACTGCAGGCATTGGGATTGGGGTTGCCGGTGTGGTGGACAGCAAGACAGGAGTTGTCAGTAGGTCTCCCAATCTGCCACAGGTAGAGGGTATTGACTTTGCAGGAATCCTGAAAGAGAAATACGGCATCCCTGTCCGTATTGAAAACGACGCAAATGCAGCGGCAGTAGGTGAAAAGTTTGCAGGTGCAGGCAGGAGGTTTGATGACTTCGTCATGCTAACCCTTGGCACAGGCATTGGTGGCGGGGTTGTGATAGATGGTTCACTGCTCCCGGTAGCGGCTGAACTGGGACACATCACCGTGGAAGCAAAGGGGAGGAAATGTCTATGTCCGAACAGCGGGTGCCTTGAATCCTATGCCTCGGGAAGGGCCATTGTTTCAGAAGTGATAGAGGAGCTGGAAAGGGGTGCCGAGAGTCTGCTGAAGGGTTGCTGTGACGGAAATATATACAAGATCACCCCTGAAGACGTATACAATTATGCCCTTGAAGGAGACACCCTTGCACGGGAGACCCTGAAGAATGCCGGCAAGTATCTTGGGATCGGCATAGCATCACTGGTTAACATATTCAGCCCCCAGGCTGTAATTATAGGCGGAGGCCTTGTAGGTGCATGGAATATCCTTGTTAATGAAGCAATAAAGGAGGCCAATAAAAGGGCATTCCCCGAACTAATGAAGAATGTTGAGGTATTGCCCGCAGGGCTTACTGACAACGCAGGAGTCGTGGGAGCTGCATCTCTCGTCCTATATAGTGATATAACAAGATGAAAAAGATCAGAAACTTTTCCATAATAGCCCATATTGATCACGGCAAGTCCACTCTGGCTGACCGGCTCTTGGAATACACCGGCACCCTTTCGGAAAGAGAGATGAAGGAGCAGGTTCTTGACAGTATGGATCTGGAAAGGGAGCGTGGCATTACGATCAAGGCCCATGCTGTAAGGCTGATCTACAAAGCCAAAGACAGCAAGGAATATATTTTGAACCTCATTGATACGCCAGGGCATGTGGATTTCTCATACGAGGTCTCAAGAAGCCTCGCCTCCTGTGAGGGCGCGCTCCTCGTCGTTGATGCCACACAGGGGGTGGAAGCACAGACCCTTGCCAATGCCTACCTGGCTGTTGAGAATGACCTTGAACTGATCCCTGTAATAAACAAGATTGATCTCCCCCAGGCAGACCCTGAAAGGGTAAAAGAACAGATTGAAGAGATTGTAGGCATTGATTGCTCTGAGGCCATACTTGCTTCAGCCAAATACGGAGAAGGCACAGAGGAGATACTTGAGGCGATAGTACAAAGGATTCCTCCACCATCAGGCGATGACAACAAGCCACTGAAGGCCCTCATATTTGACTCATGGTTTGACAACTACAGGGGGGTTGTGGTACTTGTAAGGGTCTTTGACGGGGTTGTGCGGCCGGGCATGAGAATAAGGCTCATGTCTAACAACAAGGAGTTTGAGGTTACGGAAGTGGGAGTATTTACACCAAAGATGTTGAAGGTGGAAGAACTGGTCTCTGGAGAGGTTGGCTATATCATAGCGGGAATCAAGAATGTGAGAGACACAAAGGTGGGAGATACGATCACGGATGCATCACGCCCCGCTCTGGAACCCTGCCCAGGCTACAAGGAAGTAAAGCCCATGGTCTTCTGTGGCTTCTATCCGGTTGAAACCTCTGATTATGAATCCCTCAAGGATGCCCTTGAAAAGCTGAAGCTCAATGATGCCTCCTTTTCTTTTGAACCTGAAAGCTCCGGGGCACTTGGCTTTGGCTTCAGGTGCGGATTCCTTGGTCTTCTTCACATGGAGATCATAAAGGAGCGGATAGAAAGGGAGTTTGGCATTCCTATAATCACAACCGCACCCACTGTGATCTACAGGGTTACAAAGGAGGATGGAGAGGAGATTTACATTGACAACCCTACCAGGATGCCAAAAAAACCCCTGAAGATAGAGGAACCCTATGTGAAGGCTACCATACTCGTACCACAGGAGTTCGTCGGAAATATGCTCACCTTATGCCAGGAGAAGAGAGGCATCCAGAAGGGATTCAGCTATGTAAGCAAAGACAGGATCATGTTAACCTACGAGCTGCCCCTGAGCGAGATACTATGGGATTTTTACGATCGTCTGAAGTCCCTCTCAAGAGGCTACGCATCCTTTGACTATGAATTTGTGGGATACAGGGAATCCGATCTTGTCAAACTTGATATACTCTTGAATGGAGAGCCTGTGGATGCACTGAGCCTGATCGTTCACAGGGACAAGGCATACTACAGGGCAAGGGCAATTACAGAAAAATTAAGGGAGGTCATCCCACGGCAGCTCTTTGAGGTTGCAATTCAGGCTGCCATTGGTAGTAAAATAATCGCCAGGGAAACCGTAAAGGCACTCAGAAAAGATGTGCTTGCCAAATGCTATGGCGGTGATGTGACAAGGAAAAAGAAACTACTGGAAAAACAGAAGGAAGGAAAGAAGAAAATGAAACAACTTGGAAGAATTGAGGTGCCCCAGGAGGCATTTCTATCTGTACTGAAGGTGGGTGAATAATGGCAAAGAAGAGCAGGTTCCGGGAATATGCTGAAGCGATAATAACAGCACTTATACTTGCCCTCATAATAAGGGCCTATGTTGTTCAGGCATTCAAGATCCCCTCGGGCTCAATGATCCCCACACTTCTGGTGGGTGACCACATCCTTGTAACAAAGTTCATCTATGGGACGAAACTGCCCTTTTCAGACAAAAGAATCCTTGTTTTCAGAGAACCCCAGAGGGGGGATGTGATAGTATTCAAGTACCCGAAGGACCCGTCAAGGGATTTCATAAAGAGGGTGATAGGTGTCGGAGGCGACGTGGTGGAAGAGCGGAACAAGGTGGTATATGTTAACGGAAAACCCCTTGAGGAACCCTATGTACAGCATGTTGACAATGATATAAGACCCATAAGCATGGATGTGAGAGACAATTTCGGGCCTGTTTATGTCCCAAAGGGAAAACTCTTTGTAATGGGTGATAACAGAGACCAGAGCTACGACAGCCGTTACTGGGGCTTTGTTGACCTGAAGGATGTAAAAGGGAAGGCCTTTATAATATACTGGTCATGGGATAGTAAGAGGCATCTGCCTCGTATTAAAAGGATCGGTAAGCTGATTCATTAGCCATGAAGGACCAGAGCGGAGGCATAAAACCCTATATCTGTATATTGCTTCTTATCGTCTCTGTCTATTTAGGTTATAAGTTCTCAATACCCTATTATCGTTATTATGCTCTCAAATCAGAAGCAAGAAACATCGCACGGCTTGAGCTTGCCTCACCCGCTCGTTATCGCAAGCAGATATACGATAAGGCCGAGGCCCTGAAGATACCAATTGAACCATCGGACATATCTGTCACTGTAAGAAGGGACAGCGTTGAGATATCCACATCCTGGCAGGAAGAGGTTGACCTCATGGGTTATTACACGGTGGTGCTTGATTTCAACCTGGATGTTGAGGAGTAGAAAATGTTTACAGGCATAGTGAAGGCAACGGGAAGGGTTTTATCCCTGAAGAAAAGGGGCAGCATATCAGAACTGAAGGTCCAGAACAAGGAGATAGCCCAAGAGGCATCCATCGGGGACAGCATATCCGTCAACGGGGTTTGTCTTACCGTAACCTCAATAGATGGGGACACGATAAGTTTTGATGTATCCCGGGAGAGTCTAAGCAGGACAACACTCGGGCTTCTGAAGCAAGGAGAACCGGTCAACCTTGAGCCCGCCCTGAGGGGGTCAGACAGACTCGGTGGTCACTTTGTTACAGGCCATGTGGATGCCACTGGAAGGATAAAGAATATAAAGCCCCTGGGAGAGACAAAAGAGATAGAGATTGAAGCACCTGATGAGATAATGAAATATGTTGTAGAGAAAGGCTCCATTGCCATTGATGGCATTAGCCTGACTGTAAACCAGGTTCAGGGTAATACATTCAAGGTGGTAGTAATCCCCCATACAGAGGCCATAACCACCATAGGGAGGAAGGGTATTAATGAAAAAGTTAACCTTGAAACTGATATAATAGGTAAGTATGTATACAAATTCATGACCCAGAGCGGTGACAAAACAAAAGACGAGTCACTCATGAAAAAATTGTATGAGGCAGGATTTCTATAAAAAACACAGGAGGATTCAGAGTCATGAGGAGCAAATATAAATTCAACACCATTGAAGAGGCGATTGAAGATATCCGTCAGGGCAAGATGGTAATACTTGTTGATGACGAGGACAGGGAAAACGAGGGTGACCTCTGCATTGCTGCCGAGAAGGTAACACCGGAGGCTATAAACTTCATGGCAAAGCATGGAAGAGGGCTGATCTGTCTGAGCCTGACCCCCGAAAGAGTGGAAGAACTACAACTGCCCATGATGACAAACGAAAACACCTCGCCCTATGGGACAGCATTTACCGTGTCAATAGAGGCAAGAAAGGGCGTTACAACAGGTATCTCAGCCCATGACAGGGCAACCACCATCAAGACAGCAATTGATCCAAAAACAAGACCCGAGGACCTTGTCAGGCCAGGACATATCTTCCCCCTGAGGGCCCGGCCAGGAGGGGTGCTCCAGAGGGCCGGCCAGACAGAGGGCTCTGTTGACCTTGCACGTCTTGCCGGACTTTACCCCGCCGGTGTTATATGCGAGATCATGAATGATGATGGAACCATGGCAAGGGTGCCTCAGCTGATGGAGTTTGCCAGGAAACATAACCTCAAGATAGTAACAGTTAAGGACCTGATTGAATACAGGATGAGGAAGGAAATCCTCGTAAAAAGGATTGCCGAGGTAAGGCTTCCCACATCATACGGCGGCGAATTTACAGCCATTGCCTATGAAAACATGGTTGATGACAATGTACATCTTGCACTGATAAAGGGAGAGTTTCCCACTGATGAACCCGTGCTTGTGAGGGTTCATTCCGAATGCCTAACTGGCGATGTCTTTGGTTCAATGCGGTGCGACTGTGGTAACCAGTTACACAAGGCAATGGAGATGATTGACAAGGAAGGCAGAGGCGTACTCCTCTATATGAGACAGGAAGGCAGGGGTATCGGGCTTGCCAACAAGCTCAAGGCCTATGCGCTTCAGGATGAGGGACTTGATACAGTGGAGGCCAACATAAAGCTCGGGTTCAAGCCTGATCTCAGGGATTATGGGATCGGAGCCCAGATACTTGTTGACATCGGGGTAAAGAACCTGAAGCTCATGACAAATAACCCCAGAAAGATCGTGGGGCTTGAAGGATATGGTCTGAAGGTTGTGGAAAGGGTACCCATAGAGGCAAAGCCAACGGAATGCAATGTCAGCTATCTGAAGACCAAAAAGAAAAAACTGGGACATATGCTTGAAAAGGTATAAAAGGAGGCAATCATGAAGGTTTTTGAAGGTGAAGTCACTGGCAAGGGCCTGAGGTTCTGTATTATAGCAAGCAGGTTCAATGACTTTATTACAACAAAGCTGATAGAGGGAGCCCTTGATGCCCTCAGACGGCATGGTACCGCAGACAAGGATATTGATATCGTCAGGGTTCCCGGCGCCTTTGAAATCCCCCTGACAGCCAAAAAAATTGCCGGCAAAGGCGGATATGATGGTATAATCGCCCTTGGCACCATTATCAGAGGAGCCACACCACACTTTGATTACGTAGCCTCAGAGGCTGCAAAGGGCATTGCCCTTGCATCAATGGAGACAGGCACACCCATCGCCTTTGGGATAATTACATCTGACACAATAGAACAGGCCATAGAAAGGGCCGGTTCCAAGGCAGGCAACAAAGGCTGGGATGCTGCCATTACAGCCATGGAGATGGCCAACCTTTTAAAGAAAATATAAATTATGAGCAGAAGAAAGGCAAGGGAATATGCCCTCCAGATACTCTACCAGTATGACCTTACAAAAGAAAAACCTGACAGAGAGACCTTTGAGATCTTCTGGAAGGAACACAACGTTGATGACACAATAAAATCCTTCACAGAAGATATCGTGACAGGCACCCTCAAGAATCTGAAAGAGATAGACAGACTGATTTCCTCGGTCACCGAGCACTGGGAACTCCAGAGGATGGCAGTTGTTGACAGAAACATCCTCAGGGCTGCCACGTACGAACTCCTCTACAGGGATGACATTCCTGCCGCTGTGACGATCAATGAGGCAATAGAGATCGCAAAAAAATACTCCTCACGGGAATCAGCCTCCTTTATAAACGGGCTGCTTGATCGTATTACAAGGGATATCAAGAAACGGCTACATTAGGCATAATTGTCCATTCCACTTTTTAACCATTCGGAACAAGTCCGATAGTGAAACATCCGCCTTCCCCCAACAATGAATATACATAAACTCACTATCGTCCGGTAAAAATTCACCAGACACAATATATAGGGCAAGGGGTATTGATTTTGAGCGGATTGATCTTCCCCGCGGCAGAGACCGCGGGGAATCTAATGCAAGGTAAAGATTTTTATCATGTTCGCTCGCTTTACCCCGTGGCAGAGACCACGGGGAATACGCTCGCTGTCCATTTAATTTTGCCATAGTGGCTGCCGTGAGGGCAGCCAGGCAAAATTACCTCGGAGCAGGCCATGGAGGGCCTGCGAGAATGAGACGAAAAATCAGTGCCCCTTGCCATTACTATAACTTTCAATGTTTACCGGACACTACTGACTTAAATTATTCTTGAAATAGCGGTCTCTTTTTCATTAAGGGCCTGATGTGATATAATTTTAAGAAAATCCCGGAATACCCCGACTCTGGTCGGAAGGCTTCATTCTATGAAACAAAAAGGGGAATATTTTCGTGAACTCTACTGTCCTGACTATTGCATCGGTTCTCCTTTACCTGGTTCTCTACCATAGCTACGGCAGGTACCTCAAAAGGAACGTTGTGGGTGAGGAGGAGCTGCAGCCTCCATCAAGGAGGCTTTATGACGGCGTTGACTTTGTTCCTGCCAACAGATATGTACTCTTTGGTCATCACTTTGCATCAGTAGCAGGCGCAGCACCCATAATAGGCCCTGCAATAGCACTTGCCTGGGGATGGCTGCCTGCCCTCCTATGGATATGGGTGGGCAACATATTCATAGGTGCTGTGCATGATTATCTCTCCCTCATGTCCTCTGTGCGGTATGACGGACATTCGGTGCAGTGGATAGCCGGGAGGGTTATCAGGAAAAGGACAGGCTACGCCTTTGCAATATTCATATTCTTCGTGCTCATACTTGTAGTGGCTGCCTTTGCAGCCGTACTGGGCAAGCTGTATGTAAAGCAGCCCGGTGTTCCCACAGCCTATCTCTTCAAGATCGGAGCAGCCATCCTGCTGGGGGTGTTGATCTACAGGGTGAAGATGGACTTCCGGCTTGCCACGGTGATAGGCATCGGGCTCCTGGTTGCATCCATAGTCCTTGGCAAACAGCTTCCCCTTAATGCCTCTTACAAAATCTGGTTACTGGTATTCTTCGTCTATATCATAGTTGCATCATCCATACCTGTGAACATACTGTTGCAGCCAAGGGACTATCTGAACGCATGGCTACTTGTAGGTGGTCTTATAATCGGAGGGGTTGCGGCTGTCTTCTCTTTCAAGACCGTAAATGTCCCTGCCTTTACGCAGTTCAGTGCGCCTGTTGTCTCCGGCAGACCCACACCATTCTGGCCCGTGATACCCCTGATAATAGCCTGTGGTTCCCTCTCGGGCTTTCATTCCATCGTGGCTTCTGGTACCACATCAAAACAGTTATCTACGGAAAGGGACGGGCTATTTATCGGGTATGGAGGGATGCTTACGGAGGGTTTCCTCTCCACCCTGGTGGTCGTGGTCATCAGCACATTCGGCCTTTCCGTGCTTCCCCATGAGTCTGCCATGAAACTGACAGGCTCTGCTACAGCCTTTGCAAGTGGGTATATCGGTGCTGCAAAGGCTGCCGGTGGTCCGGTGGGGATATTTTCCAGGGCCTACGCAGAGGTGGCCCATAGCGTGCTTCACCTGCCAAGGGACTTCCTGGTGATACTTGCCTCCATGTGGGTGGCATCCTTTGCCATGACAACCCTGGATACAACGAACAGGCTTGCCCGTTACACCTTCACGGAGATATTTGATCCACTGAAGTACAGACTTCCGTCCATCTACAGGTTTGCCACAAACCGATGGGTTGCATCTGCGGTGCCTGCAGCAATAGGTATCGGTCTTGCCTGGAGCGGTGCCTGGAGCGTCATATGGCCAGCCTTTGGAGGTGCAAACCAGATGCTTGCCTCCATTGCCATGCTGACAGTGGCGGCATGGGCACTTAGGGTGCAGCGCAGAAGGGGGATGAATATACTTATACCGGCCATTTTCCTCTGGGTAACCGTTACCCTGGCGATGCTCTGGTATGTATTCTATGCTGTGCCTGTGTTTTACGGGAAAAACCCTCTACAGGCAGTGGCCCTTGCAGCAATGTGCCTTGTGATGATATCGCTGAACCTCCTGCTCATGTATGATTTTCTAAGGCCCCAGAAACAGACAGGGGAGGAGAGCCTTGTTGAAGGCTGAGCTTTATGGCTGGCTCTTGAGTTTGTCCAGTTTCTTCATCGTTTCCCTGTAACCTGTCTGGATGGCCTCTTCAGCCCTGTTGAACTCCAGGAATTTTATATGACCCAGTGGAGGCTCAATAAGGAGATCGGGCGGGTTTATCTTCAATCTTGTTGTTGTAATCTGTGCCTCCATGATGTTTATTGCAGATAGTAATATCTCAAAGATATTTGGTACCTCATCTTTGGAGATCCATCTCTTGACCTGCTTCAGGACAGGCAGTTCAATCCTTTCAAATCTTCTGTTTAACGCCCTGAGAGCCCTGTTTTTTGTCTTATCATTAAGGACTCCAGGTTTAGTGGAGCCCTGCACAGTGTTGTTTATCCCCCTTTTCCCGATTATATCATGGTTAAGGTTCACGGCGATCACAAAGTCTGCTCCCATGTTCCTGACAACACTCACGGGCACAGGGTTTACGAGCCCTCCGTCAACAAGCACGGCCTCACCTCTGATAACAGGCGTAAATATGCCAGGCACTGAAATGCTGGCCCTTACAGCCTCAATTACATCACCTTCGGATATTACAACCTCCTCACCGCTACTGAGGTTTGTTGATACGGCACAGAATCTCAGGGGAAGGTTCTTTATCTCCTCAGTGTGGACGTAGTTGCGAATAAAATTGGTGACCTTTTTACCATCTATCAGACCCGAGCGTGGCAGGGTTATGTCAAAAAAGCCGAGGATCTGCCTCCAGTCAATCTGAAGGACTATCTCTCTTAAAGAGTCCAGTCTGCCCGAGGCAAAGACAGCACCAACAAGGGCTCCCATACTTGTGCCTGCCACGTATTGGATATCAAATCCTGACTCAAGCAGGGCCTCAATGA
>DROX01000093.1 GCA_011321725.1 Nitrospirota bacterium
ACAACAAAAGTGGTGTACCATCAATAAGGTTATACGGACGGACAAAGGAGATCTTTGATGAATTGACCAGTGAGGGCAGTATTCACCTGAGCCTGAGCCACGACGGGAAACTATCAATTGCCTTTGTGATAATAGAGGTGAAACCATGAAGGTAGTTACAGCATCTGAGATGCGAGAGATTGACAGAAAAACCATTGAGGAGGTGGGAATACCCTCCATGGTCCTGATGGAGCGTGCCGGGCTGTCTGTTGTCAGAAGGATCATGGATAACTGCCAGGTTATTCAGCCTGTGGTGGTACTCTCAGGAGGGGGCAACAACGGCGGCGATGGGCTTGTCATTGCAAGGGAGGTTTACCGTGCTGGGTACAATGTCAAGGTTTTTCTCCTTTCACCTGAAGACAGACTGAGCAAAGACTGCCGCAGCCAGTATGAGATATTAAGGAAACTCGGTTTAAAGGTTGTGATTAACAGGGCGCCCTCGGCAAGAGACCTTAAAGATTCAGTGGTGGTTGATGCCATAATCGGCACAGGTCTTAATAAACCACTCAGGGACAACCTGTCAAAGATAGTTGGTCTGGTAAATCAATATGCCGGTTATGTTGTTTCCGTTGATATTCCCACTGGCATCTCCTCTGACACCGGCATGATAATGGGTGCGGCAATAAGGGCTGATATAACCGTGACCTTTGGCCTGCCAAAGATCGGCCATCTCATCCCACCCGGATCAGAATACACAGGTGAGCTCTTTGTAGAAGATATAGGCTTTCCACCCCATCTTACAATGGCGGATTCCCTGAAGGTTGAACTGATTGAAGAGGATGCGATAAAGGCCCTTTTACCCCTCAGGGAAAGGGACTCCCACAAGGGTGATTATGGCCATATACTGATAGTGGGCGGTTCGGTAGGCAAAACAGGCGCAGCCCTGATGGCTGCAAAGGCAGCCCTGAGAGCCGGCTCAGGGCTTGTCACTATAGCCCTGCCCGATGCCGCAGCAGAGCCACTTATGGGTAGTCTCCTTGAGGAGATGATGCTCCCCCTCCCTTCAAATGAAGAGGGAACGATCTCAATGACAGCACTTGACAGGATAATGGAGTTTATCCACGGCAGGGCTGATGTACTTGCCATAGGCCCGGGGCTTGGAAGAAGCCCTGAGACATGGCAGCTTGTCAGAGAGCTTGTCAGGTTGTCACCTCTGCCAATGGTTGTAGATGCAGATGGCCTTAATGCCCTCGCAGAGATTGGCTATGATAAGCTGAAGAGGCTTCTCAGTAAAGCACGTGCCCCCGCTGTGCTCACACCTCACATTGGAGAGATGTCACGTCTTGCGGGGTTGAGCAAAAATGATATCTCCACTAAAAGGCTTGAGGTAGGAAGGAGGTTTTCCGAAGAGACAGGAACGGTCCTTGTGTTGAAAGGTGCACCAACGATTGTATCCGCGCCAGAGGGTAATCAATATATAAATTCAACAGGCAATCCAGGCATGGCTACAGCCGGATCCGGTGATGTATTAACAGGAATTATCTCATCCCTTGCTGGTCAGCATCTCTCACCCGTGGAAGCGGCTATTGCAGGGGTTTATATACATGGACTCTCAGGGGATATCGCCTCAGGTTATCTTACGGAATACTCCCTCACAGCAGGGGAGATTATCAACTACCTGCCAGAGGCTTTCAGGGCTCTATCAACATATTAATCTTAAGTGCCTTTATTAACTCTATCCAGGACTCTCTAAAATAATCTCAAAGATGCAAACAAGGCAGGATGTCAAAGATTATGTCTTAACTGGCGGTTATATCAGTTCTACTATTGCTTAATAGTTTTTCCATCAGATCATCTTTATTGTAAACCCCCATTTTCTCACATATTCTCTTCATATGGGTTTTCACTGTTGATTCGGATATACCAAGATCCGTGGCAGCATCTCTGTAAGTCTTACCCTGAATAACCAGCAAAAGCACGCTCTTTTCTTTCTCTGAGAGTCTTTTCTGGAATGGTTCATAAGATCTTTCCAGAATTTCCTCCAACTCTCCTTTGAAAATTCCTTTCTCCAGGGATTCTGAGTTATTTCCTCCAATGACATCCTCTGCCACTGAAAACCCACCTTTTTCCCTGAGGATTGTTAAATAAAAGATTATCACGGATGTAACAAGGATAATGTTTCCAGTAGCTATCACAGGAGCTGTGGCTCCATCAATGTATGAACTAACTGCCTCTCCGCAGGTTATGGCAAGACATACGGTGCCAAACCCTAAGCCTGTAATCCTTGCAGTGCCACCACAGGCAACAAGCAGAAAGACAATGTATAGATCAACAAGGCCAAATGATGCCTGGCTTGAAAACATACTGAGCGTTGTGAAAAAAGAACCACCAAGAAGCATAAAAGAGAAAGATAAGGTACCAAGAATTATACCCAGGGCAAGAGCAATATCCCTTCTTTTCTTAACAAAATATATACCTACAAGAGCAGAAAAGACATATGAAAGAAGTTCAAATCCGTTAAAGATAGTAACCTTTTCATATTGGGGCATAATGTAGGCGTACAATATTCCACCAACAAGATAAAAAATAAATATAAAGGCCAGATACTTTTTTATTTCTCCCGTATTTGAGTCTTCTGAATACTCTGCACTGATGATAATAGCAGGGAAAAGAGAAGCGGCTACTATGAAAAATTTAAAAATGTCCTGCAAGTTGAGATGTGAAAGGGCAAAAACAAGGACATTCCCAATGGCAATAGCCAGGGCAGCAGAGACAAGGGGATCACGTGAACTCCTCAGTACGGCAATAGACCGAAACATTACAAAAACACTTAAAATTCCCATTAAAGAGAGCATAACCTTCCCTGAAATCTGAGATAGGGGGGAAAGTAATGTCAGAAGGACAACTAAGAGTGTCCCCAATCTTGAGAGGATATCAAACACCTTCTCTTTTTTCAGAAAAAAAGGACTCAAGAAATAGGATACAGCACTTGAGAAAGTAAAATAGAAGAGATAGTTCCCCCACTGTTCAGGCATCAAGAATCCATTCATCGGGAAGGAAATCAGCCAGAACACGAACCCTGCAAGAGGTAATGCCTCAGTGATAGGTAGCATTCTGACAAGTTTACAAGATAGTTGACAAAAAAGTAAACAAGGTTGACAACTGGACGACTTTAAAAGCTCCTGCTTTTATTTTAAAATTCCATGACTTAGCTAAACAAAAAAATTTTATCTCTAAGTTGGAAAGGAGGTGTTGTTGAAGCAGAATCAAAACTAAAAACTTAATCTATCTTATGGAGGACAACTTATGAGACTCACAAAAAACTCAATATTAATGTCTTTGATCTTTGGTATTCTAATCACCCTCGTGGCCTGCGGCGGAGGAGGGGGTGGAGGTAGCAGTAGCGGGACAAGTAGTGGTGGAGCCGGTGGAAGCAGTTCAAAAACCCTTTCTGGCACTGTAGCAACTGGAAAGGCACTTGCCAATGTTGCAGTTTATCTCAAGGACAGCACAGGCACAGTGGTTAGTACAACCGCGGATGCTGATGGAAAGTTCTCCTTTGATACATCCAGCCTGACCCCACCCTTTCATTTAAGGACTCAGGGCTACGGACTCTTCTCTTTCACTGAGCAGGAATCTGGAACAGCAAACATAACACCCCTTTCAACAGCTTTGGTGGGGATTGCCAACAATGGTGACTCTGATATTTTTACAAACCCACCTTCACAGCTTGATCTAAATACAGCCGCAACAGCATTAAAGACCTTCATGAATCCAGTAATGGAAAAATACGGTGTTACCGATGCTGACTTTATATCAACGGCCTTTGATGCAAATGGTCAGGGTCTGGATGCATTACTTGACAGTATTTACATATCAATAAACTCTACAAACCAGACAATAGAGATCAAGAATCCCTTCACAGGCCAAACCATCGGAGCAGCAACACTTTCTAATGGCTCCATTACTGTAACTGATGGTATTGATCAGACAGAAACCGACAGTTTACCCCAGACAGTAACAAACAAAAAGTATTTTGCCTATATACAGGACAATTACGGCTCTCCACAACAAGGTCCATCAATGATAGATATGGTTGATGATGGAAGTGGTACCCTTTCAGTAACAATCACAGCAACAGAAGGTGATACGGGTGACCTCTTCCTGATCTATGGAACTGGAACAAAAAACGGCAATGATATATCCTTTACCTTACCCGTTATACTATGTAGCGATACAGACCCAGATGGGACAGGAACAGCGGTCTTTACAGGAACCATAGACTCCAATGGAACTGTAAGCGGAACTTTTACCAACACACTGTCAGCAGGAGATACATGTAAAGAAAACAATAGCAACATCTATGAAGGGACCTTTACAGCAGAGGATGTCACGGATGCAACATCAGCTAACATGGCCGGCACATATGATTTTTACTTCACACCTGAAGAATATACGGAAGAAGGGCCTGTAACAATGGATATTTCTCAAAATGGCAATGTTATAGATGTATCATTCAACGCAGGCACTGCAGTTTACTCAGGGCAGGGTGTCATATACGGCAACTATACTGTATTCAGAGTGCCTGTCATTTTATGTCATGATACAGATGCAAATGCAACTCACGAATATGCCACCTTTTTAGGTAAGTTCAACAGTCAGACAAACACAATAACCGGAATATATGGAGATGGTGTGCCTGCAGGAGACTATTGCAAGGCTCCTGATTATGATACAACACAACGCACAACATCTGCACAGGGGACATGGAGAGTTCAATAATTCCATTTTCAGAGGAGGCTGCATTAAGCAGCCTCCTGACAAAGTGCTCGTTAAAAATTATCAAGGCAGTGCATGTTCTGAAGTCCTGAAAACTGCGGGCAGATAATATAATTCTTCAAACTTTCAGAAAGGTATTATCTTACTTCATACCGCCACATATGGCAAACACCCCATACTTGTAGTAGCAATCCACCTCTTTAAATCCAATTTCGGCATCCACTCATGCCTGACCAAAGGCAATCTGTGCGAGGGTTCCCACTTTTTATCATCTCAAGGTTTGTTATTATCTGAAAAAACCTGTCCAGCTGAGGCGGTGGCTGAAAGCGCAATGGTGTCTTTCATTATCCTTTTTCTATTAAGGCCATATCTTAAAGGTCTTTCTTCCATGGATACGATAGACACTAAACCCTCTTCTGTCAAGCGTAAAGACTTCCCTGATGCCTGTTTCCTCGGCAAGGACTACCAGGGTGGCATCGGCAAAGTCCATCGGAATGTCACTATATTTATCCATC
>DROX01000094.1 GCA_011321725.1 Nitrospirota bacterium
TAATGGACGGACAACCTCTTCAGGAATTGAGGCCTTCATTGATACACCTTCAAAGTCCATGACAAGCTTGTTGTTGACAGGAAATATCTCGGGCTTCAGAAGCCCATCCCCTTTGATCATGACCACCACTTTCTCATCCCTACTGTACATCCCTATATCCTCTATATGCTGCGCAGGAGCGGTGAGGGCCGGTTTCTGTATCTCTGGTTCCGGAGGGGTCTCCTCTTTCTCTTCAGCAGCAGTTGCGACAGTGCCCTCTTCAGGCCGGGATACACCTGTCTCCTCAGCTGATTCTTCAACCGTTAAGGTCAGCTTTCCATCTGAATACTCCGGAACCACATCAGCAGGTGAGGCCAGCAGTATATCAAGCCTTGTACCCTCCTGAGGTGTTACTATATGTGTAGGTCTTATCTCGGTGATCACACCCTTTGTAAACTCAAGGGTTTTGAGATTTTCACCGGGCACAACGCCGGTAATATCAACAACAATCTTGAAGGGATCCTCAGGTTTATAGAGGGTATACTCAAAGGGATGGTCTGAAACAACACTGATTGTGTTGCCCTTCACGTCAATAGATGATATCACAGGCGCGGAGGCTTTTCCTGCCATCTCTTCCATCGCCTTCTCTTTCTGCACGGTCTTCTGCCCTGCACAGCCTGACAAAAGAAATACCAATGCAGCAATGATCAAATAGATACCTTTAGACCTGTAATATATAACCCTTTCCATTTATTCCTCCTCTTTTCGGAGCTTCAAAATTATATCCTTTGGTTTTATCCTTCCCCTGTAATCCATGACATACTCTCTGACCACAAGCCTGTCAAGCCTTATATCAATCACCTTCCCATTGTACAGGCCTATAGGGGTTCCCTTCGTGATTGTAAAGGCCTTCCCATCCGGGAGAAGAACTGATGCAAAATACTTATTGCCCTTTTTTACAACCCCAAGAAGCTTTACCTCTGTTATATCAACATTCTCAAGGGGGTTCTTGCTATGCCTCTTTTTCTTCTCAATCCTCTGTTTTGTAAGCACCAGGATAGACAAAAAGGGGTCTCTCCTACCCGCAGGGTCATACCTTATATACCCGTTTCTATCCTCGGCAGTGGATGCAGCCGTGGTATCAGCATAGATACAGAGGGCTGCTGTAAGTACCATAATTATGATAAATGCCCTTCTCATTACCTCCTCTTTCTCCTTTTGCCCTTTCCCGCCCTCTTGGCAAGCTCCTCTTCAGGGATTGAGGAGAATGTAACAGCATTAAATGATATCCTCAGGATGGCCTCCTTGCCAGCTGGCCTGGCATTGCCCAGGCTGACATTCCTGATATTTACAATCCTGTCAAGCCTTGTAAGTTCACTGAAGAAGACCCCGAGACGGTGATAGGAACCGCTCATCTCCACCTTGACGGGTATCTCATAGACAATGCCGCTTGAATGTATCCTTCTTTTTTGGGGCTTCCAGAGTCTTATGGTCAGACCCGATTTAATGCCCAGGTCAGAGACCTGTTTCAAAAGGGTTGAGATCTCTTTTTCTTCCGGCAGTGCCCTCTTGAGCTCCTCAAACTCGGCCATCTTCTTCTCATACTCGGCCTTTATAACAGGGAGTTTCCTTAACATTGTCTCAGCCTTTGCTATGTTCTTTTCCTGTTTTGCAACCTCTTTTCTTAATCTGCCGATCTCTTCTTTCTTGGGTCTGTAATCAAAAAAGAAGAACAATACAATGATGACCAGGGGAATACCGATGGCTAATCCATACTGAACATTTCTGGGTATTCTTTTAAGCCTGTCACTCAGGTTTATTTTGAGTTTTGGTGCCAACCTACCCCCTGATCCCTATGGTCGCCTTGAATTTATAAACCCTGATCCCCTTTGCCATCCCCGCCTCTTTCACAAATTTTTCCACAGATTCAGAAAGATATACATTGACAAAGAGAGGTGATCTCTTGAGGTTGTTTATGTATGTTACTATGTCAGAGTTTGTGAATGCCATAGCGTCAATGGAGACCCTCTTGCCCGTGTATCTGAGGCTTGTGAGCCATACCGTGTCAGGGAGCAGCCTGCTTATCTCATCAAGGACCCTTACCGGTAAGGCCTGGTTTTTTCTCAAACCGATTATCACCTTCTTTTTCTTCTCCACTGATTTTACGAGCTTCTCGTAGTTTTTCAACTCCTTTATCTTTTTGTTTAGAACCCGCAGCCTATTGTCATTCTCGGTCTTCTTGCTTTTAAGTGCACCTATCTCGTCGGTCAGACTATAGTGGATATATACAACCCCGATAACGGTAAAAAGTGTCAGCAGGACCGCAAGCACCACTGGTACAGGCAGTGGCTTGGGTTTTTTCTTCTTCTTTGCTTCTATGAGGTTTATTCTTATCACTTATCCCCAACCCTTCTGAGAGCAAGCCCCACGGCAACCGCTGCCATGGGCCCCAGGTCCCTTATGTATTCCTCGTCAAGACCCTTTTTTATACTTATATTACGAAAGGGATCAATAGGCCTGACCTCGGTCTTGATCCTTTCAGCAAGATTGTCGGCAAACCCCTTTATCATGGCAGCCCCGCCACAGAGCATCACCTCTGTGACATCCTCTCCGGCCATGGATGTCCTGTAGTAGTCAAGGGAACGGTTGATCTCGTTGAAGAGATCCTCGGAGGCTGTAAGCAGTACCGAGAGGGCATCCTCCTCTGTCACTCCCTCCACAGCCTCGCCCTTTATAACCCTCTCTGCCACCTCATAGGAGAGGCTGAATTCCCTCTGAACAGACTCTGTCAAAACACCTATCCCCATGGGTGTCTCTCTTGTAAAGGCCGGCACCCCGGCACGCAGTATATTCATCTTTATTGATCCCATGCCCACATCTATCAGGGCTACGCTCTTGTCAGGCTCAATCTCATAATTCACCTCATAGGCATTCTCCATGGCAAAGATATCAACATCCACAACAACAGGATTAAGGCCTGCCTCTTTCACAACAGCCATGTACTCGTTGATCACCTCTTTTTTTACAGCCACAAGGATTACATCCATCTGGCCCGGTTCCTGGCGGGGGCCTATTATCTGGAAATCAATGTTCACATCATTTATGTCAAAGGGGATGTACTGCTCGGCCTCAAACCTGATGGATTCCTCCAGCTCTTCCTCTGTCATCTCAGGCAGTGTTATGATCTTCACTATTACTGTTGAATGCCCGGAAACAGAAATTGCAGCATCCTTGGCCTTTATCTTTGCCTTTCTGAGCAGTTCCTTTATGGAATCCACAAGACGGATGGAGTCTATGATTGAACCATCAACGATCAATTCAGGCGGCAGAGGAAGGGTGTCAAACAGTTCAAGTTCGTATGCGCCCCTCTTGTCCTTGATCTGTGCTACCTTGAGCAGTCCAGTACCAATATCAAGACCTATAGGTGTCTTTGCACCAAATAGCATATATTATCTATAGCAAAAAAAGAAAAAAATGTCAAGTATTTTTTCGCTTTTTGTGATTTTTTTAATAAATTACTTTAAGGGTTTCGGAAATAGACCCTCAGTCTTCAGATAATAAAACCTTGTTGATTTTCATGACATTTCCCTCACCCACTGTTCCAATTGCAACTACCCTGCCGTCTGTCTTCAGCCTCACGGGTATATTCCTGGGTATATCACCTTCAATCCTGAACCCTGTCCCGTGAACCGCAAGGTACAGTTCCCTCTCGCTTAGTCTGTACTCGGGCAGGAAATAAAGGGCCTCATCAATGGTATAGAGCCTGTATCTTCCTTCCGAGATCATCTCCATCGTCATGGAGTCCTCTTCAGTGAATTCTCCCACAGCCGTTCTTTTAAGCCTTCTTACTGTGGCAACTGTACCTGCCCTTTCACCCAGGTCATCCACAAGGCTTCTTATATAGGTGCCCCTTGAGCATCTGACCTTGAATCTCACCAGAGGAGGGCTGAAATCAAGGAGCTCTATCTCATGAATGAATACATCCTGGGGTTCTGCCTCAACAGCAATCCCCTTTCTTGCATACCTGTACAGGGGGATACCCCTTTTCTTCTTTGCTGAATATATGGGAGGCACCTGCCTGTAAAGGCCAACAAACTGTTTCAGCAGACTGTGCAGTTCCTCCTCCTTCACAGAGGAATAATCCCTTCTCTCAACAACGGTACCTGTAATGTCATATGTGTCAGTCCTGACACCCAGGAGCATCTCAACTATGTACTCCTTCGGAAGTGCTGTGAGATACTCTGAAATACGCGTAGCCCTGTCAAGACATACAAGCAATACCCCCTCTGCAAAGGGATCAAGCGTTCCTGCATGTCCGGCCTTTTTGACATTAAGGATTGTCCTTATCTTCTGAACCGCCCTGTGAGAGGTTATATCTGCTGGTTTATAGAGGTTTATGACACCATCCATCTTCAGGTTTTAACGAGTAGATTCTCTGATACGGCCTTCAAAAAGGCCCTTTTGATCTCCTCAATGTCACCATCCAAGAGAAAACCTGCAGCATTCTTATGCCCCCCTCCTCCAAAGTGTGAGGCAATCCTTGCCACGTTAACATCGCCCTTGCTCCTGAGCGATGCCTTCCACCTGCCGTCCTCGGTCTCCCTGAAGAGGGCTGATATATGAACCTCTTCAATCTTTCGGGGAAAGTTTGAGAAGTTCTCCGTATCAGAGGAGGTAGTGCCGGTTCGTCTGAACATCTCGGAGGTAATAACGGTGGTAGCAACTGTAATACTACCCACTCTGTTTATCTCAAGGGTGTTCAGGGTCTCAATCAATAGCATGAAACGGTTCCTGCTCCATGACTCATACAGCCTCTCAGCAACAAATGAAGGATCGGCACCAAGCCTGATGAGATCAGCACCTGCAAGGAGTGTTTCCGCTGTGGTGTTGCTGTAACGGAATGTACCCGTGTCTATTGATATCGCCGTGTAGAGGTTTGTGGCCATTACACTGTCAATCCCCGCATCCAGGCTCTTCAGCAGGTAGTAGATCATCATTCCCGTGGCAGGGCACTCCGGTTCAATCCACCTTATATCTCCATAGTCTGATTCTGTCTCGTGATGATCTATCACCATACTGAGCTTGCAATCCATCCTCTCGCTGATACCCACCCTTTCAAGGTCATTGCAGTCAAGGATTACCACCACCGATTCAGGGGTGACTTTCATCTCCTCAAGCCTTCTCACAAGATCTGATCCCGGGAGAAATCCATATATTGAGGGAAGCCCGTCTCTGTTGTAGACATCAGCAGCCTTGCCCATCCGTCTCAGTGCCAAGGCAAGTGCAATGGATGAACCAAGGGCGTCACCCTCCGGGTTTATATGGGAGAGTATGACAAACCTCTCCTCCCTTCTCAGAATCTCCAGGATGCTCTCAGGTATCCTCACCGCTCTCTTCCTTTACCTTCTTTATTAACTGATCAATCCTCTCACCATACTCAATGCTCTCATCCTCGTGGAACTCCAGCTTGGGCAGTATCTTTATTCTCAGTCTCTTGGCAAGCTCTGCCCTGATAAAACCGCTTGCTGAAGCGAGTGCACTGAGCGTCTCTGTTGTCTCCTCCTTGTGAAGCACTGTTATATAGACGCGTGCCATGCGAAGATCATCTGTTACCTTCACAGATGTGACGGTAACAAAACCGACCCTCGGGTCTTTTACCCTCCGCATGATAATATCAGCGATCTCCTCCCTCAGGAGGTCACCCACCCTTTTAGATCTCTTGTAAGGGTGCATTTATTCCTCTTCAATCCTGTAGTTATAAGTGAAGCCTGCAACGCCCTCCAGGCTTGCCTTCACAGAGCAGTACCTGTCCATGGAGAGCTGGACAGCCCTTTTGACAGCCTCCTCTGAGATAGACCTTCCCCTCACGATGTATTCCAGATGTATCTCTGTGAATTTTTTTGGATGCGATTCCGCCCTCTTTGCACGTACAACCACCTCAAGCCCCTTCACATCCTGTCTCTTCTTCCTGAGTATTGAGATTACATCCATCGCAGTGCATCCCCCGAGCCCCATTAAAACAAGTTCAGTAGGTCTCGGAGCTGTGTCAGCCCCGCCGAACTCGGGGTCTCCATCCATTACGATGCTATGGCCTGTGGTGCCATCTGCAACAAACCTCATCCCGTCTACAAGCTTTACGATTGCCTCCATAAAACCCCCTTTGAAGATTTTTGGATTTTAATAATAGCATATTCAACTGCATAATGACCTGATTGCCTCCTGTACCAGCTCAAGACTCACCCTTGTATTGAAACAGGGGCCAAAGGGCCTCTCATTTGGAATCCCTATCACAGGCAATGGGTAGGTATCGGCAATACCACTTGAGAGGTCTCTTTCGCAGGCCACTGCAACTATTGCCTCGGGATTTACATCCCTTACGATCTTTCTTGCAAGATTTCCACCTGTTGCAACAAAGAGCTCAAGATTGTATGCATCAGCAATCCCTATCAGATCCTTAATTTCACAGCGTCCACATCTCTTGCAGTTGTAGATATTATGGGTAAGCCTTATGTCACACTTGTCAATCTGCAGGCAATGGGGCAGCAGTAGTAGTATCCTCTGTGTCTTGACACCCTCTTTCAGTACAAGCCGGTTATTCATCTGGATAATCTTACGCTGAAGAGCCTCCCTTGAGTCCTTCTTGAAGGCTGTAATCAACATGAACAAGGGATAGATTAGCTTAAGAACCACCGCCCTCATTAAACGCGCCGTCATCAAACCTCTCTCCTTCTTTCAGTGTCCTGCCCACCCCGTTCAGAAACTCCTCTATTTTAACAGGTTTCCTGCCTTCAAGTTGTAGCTCTCTTATGCTGAGCAGACCCCTGCCTGTACCAACAAGGAGTTCCCGCTTGCCTTTCTTTGCCACAGTGCCGGCCTCGGCTGAACCATCAACAACCTCGGTCCTCAGGATCTTCAGCAACCTGCCCCTCAGGTAGGTGAATGCACATGGCCAGGGATAAAGCCCCCTCACACGATTATGTATCTCAACAGCGGAGAGATGCCAGTTTATCCTTCCATCCTCCCTTTTAATAATGGGTGCGTAGGATGGTTCACCTTCCTGGGGGGTGGGCTTTATAATGCCCTGCCGCATTCCTCTGATTGTCTCAACCAAGAGCCCTGCTCCTGCATCTGCAAGCCTTTCCGATAGGGAGAGGTAGTTATCATCATCCCTGATGGGCACCTCTCTCTGCAGAAGTATATCCCCTGTATCAAGACCCTCGTCCATCAGCATGGTCGTCACACCTGTCACAGACTCTCCATTTATTATTGCCCATTGTATCGGGGCAGCCCCCCTGTACTTCGGTAGCAGTGATGCATGCAGATTAATACATCCCCTCTCTGGCAGGCTGAGCAGCTCAGCGGGCAGAATCTTCCCATAGGCAATGACGATTATGAACTCAGGATGAACATCCCTTAGGGCACTGATAAACTCCTCTGTTCTGAGACTCTCGGGCTGGAGGACTTTAATCCCCTGCTCCGATGCATAGAGCTTTACAGGCGGCGGTATGGGTCTGTGCCCCCTGCCACCGATCCTGTCAACCTGTGTAACCACAAGGCTTATCCGCTCATCTGCCTCCAGAAGCTTCTTCAGCGCCGGGACTGAGAATCGGGGTGTGCCAAAAAAGACTATTGACATATTACCGGTTTTTTCTGAGATAACGTTTCCTGAAAAATTCCTTCTTGATAGGGCTCAGCCTGTCAATAAAAAGTATACCATCAAGATGGTCTATCTCGTGCTGAAGCACCCTTGAAAGCAGACCGGTGGCCTCAATCTCCACAGGTCTACCCTCCCTGTCCACACCTTTGACAAGAACCCTCTCTGAGCGTCTTATGGTGGATGTATAGCCAGGCACGCTCAGACAGCCTTCTTCCGAGTCAATCTTTCCCTCCACACTTACTATCACTGGATTGATAAGCACAATGAGAGGGTGCTTCTCTTCCCGTGTGCTCACATCAACCACTATAAGCCTCTTGGACTCACCCACCTGTGGGGCTGCAAGCCCTATCCCTGGAGCTGCGTACATGGTCTCAATCATGCTGTCAATCAGGCCCTGCAGCTCTCCGTTGAGCTCCTCCACAGGAAGAGCCTTCTTTTTTAAAACAGGGTCAGGATATCTTTTAATCTCCAGCACTGACATACTCATATCTCTCCAAAAGAAATCCCTATCAAGGCAGGGCACCTCATAAAAATAATCCAACCACAGGATTAAACAATAAAGTAACCTCTTTTTTATCGTTATACACTAAATCAAGTAAAGAA
>DROX01000095.1 GCA_011321725.1 Nitrospirota bacterium
TCCCGAGAAGAGACTCCTCAGGGTTCCGGAGATTGACAAGCAGCAGAGGATGTACAAGAAATAATCAACCACCGGGACTCCCTTACCTCAACTTTTGGGTTATAACAGCAGTATCTAAAATAATTTCACTTTTATAAAACAAGGCAGGGTGCCGAAGAAAAATAAGCACCACACCTTTGAAAAGAAAAAGGGCCAATAAGTAATAAAGGCCCAGAGGTGGTTCATCATGGCATTGATGCAATGGGATTTAATTAATAAAAGACAGAGTCTTTTAAGACTTAAGTGGATAGATAAGGGTCTTGATGTAAGATACCTGAGGTATTGCTACATGGCATTCTTCACCACCTCTGGGCCTATAGGGTTTGTTTCTTTACTTGTTTTAGTGTATAACGATAAAAAAGAGGTTACTTTATTGATTAATCCTGTGGTTGGCTTATTTTTATGAGGTGCCCTGCCTTGACAGGGATTTCTTTTAGACAGATATGAATTATGAATATAGTTGTTATATCAGAACAGGGAAGGTGGATGCCATGAAAAGACTGCTTGAGAGAATCAGATCAAGGAAGGCATTAATAGGTATTATCGGGCTTGGATATGTTGGGTTGCCCCTTGTAAGGGAGTTCGGAGGGGCCGGTTTCAGGGTGACAGGGTTTGACCTGGACCCCAAAAAGGCGGATACCCTCAACAGAGGTCGTTCCTATATAAAACATATTCCTTCAAGAGACATAAAGGGGCTTGTTGCGAAGGGACAGTTTGAGGCCACCACTGATTTCAACAGGCTTGCAGAGGTTGACTGCATAATAATTTGTGTTCCTACCCCCCTTGATGAGCACAGGGAGCCAGATCTGAGCTATGTCCTGAACACAACCCATACCATAGCTCAGAACCTGCGGAAGGGACAGCTTGTCATCCTTGAGTCAACCACCTACCCTGGCACTACCGACGAGGAGATGAAGCCCATTCTTGAGTCCTCAGGGCTCAGGGCTGGAAAGGACTTCTTCCTTGCCTACTCACCCGAGAGGGAAGACCCCAACAACAAGCACTTCAGTACAAGGACGATCCCCAAGGTTGTGGGTGGCTATACAAAGAACTGCCTCAAACTGGCTGATGCACTCTACAGTCAGATCATTGAAAAGACGGTACCTGTCTCATCCACAAAGGTGGCTGAGGCCACAAAACTGCTTGAGAATATCTACAGGGCTGTTAATATTGCGCTTGTTAATGAGATGAAGGTGCTCTTTGACCGCATGGGCATAGATGTCTGGGAGGTGATAGAGGCTGCGAAGACAAAGCCCTTCGGATTCCAGGCCTTTTACCCCGGGCCCGGTCTGGGCGGGCATTGTATCCCCATTGACCCCTTTTATCTTACCTGGAAGGCAAGGGAGTATGACCTGAATACACGCTTCATAGAGCTTGCAGGTGAGATAAACACATCCATGCCTTATTTTGTGGTGCAGAAGGTATCAGAGGCATTGAATGACATGGGCAAAAGCATCAGGGGTGCAAGGATACTGATACTGGGGCTTTCGTACAAGAAGGATATTGATGATGTGAGGGAGTCTCCCTCGCTGAAGCTTATTGAACTGTTACAGAAACAGGGTGCCCGGGTGGATTACAATGACCCCTATATCCCCAGGACCCACAGGATGAGGCGTTATGATTTCAGGATGAGATCTGTGAAACTCACTGCTGAGAACCTCAGGAGCTATGACTGCGTGGTCATCTCAACAGACCACTCCGTCTATGACTATAAGTTCATCGCTGACAATGCCTCCCTCATTGTTGACACAAGGAATGCCACCATGGGGCTCAGGACCAGGGCGAAGATTGTAAAGGCATAGTCAGGGATGTGGAGTGTAAGGGTCAGGGCCAGCCGCGGAGAAATCCATATATCAGGGGCAGAGGGTATCTTTGATGTCACGGAGATCAAGAATGTGGTGGGTTCCTACATTGACCGTGTATACAGCCATAGCCGTGGCGAGCCGGACAGGGTGGTGATCACACTGGAGGAGTTAAAGGAGAGTCCCAGACCGCTAACCGCCCTGCCCCTGCTTACAGTTGACACGAAAGACAGGAACAATGCCTGGGTCTTTATTGAAAGGGCCCTTGTTGATATGATCGGGGTCTCTCGTAAGGCCTACGAATGCGCCCTTGAGGTGATAAATTCTGATCTCACCATGAGGGGTGCTGCAATTGTTGGCATCAACACTGGCAGCAGGCTTGACCCTGACCCTGTAAGGGGTGTGAGGGCGACCCGCCTTGGTATCTCATCTGCTGCAATGAAAGAACTCTCAGAGAAGCTCAACGCCCTTGAACTGAACACAACAGTGGTTTCAGAGGCATTGGTGCTTGCCACAAAGGTTGCATCCCATGATGGTGTGGTTGCAGAGCTATGCGTCTCCGATGACCCTGACTATACAACAGGCTATGTTGCATCAAGAAAAGGAGGGTATATGAGGGTCCCCTGCATCAAGGAGGAGGGTGACCACAGAGGTGGAAGGGTGATCTTTGTATCCGAAGATACTGATGTTGACGACCTGATAAGCTATCTTCAGTCTGAACCGGTACTGGTGAATAAAATAAGCGAATTCAAGGGCCTGTTATCTCCTGATGAAGCCATTTCTGCCTTTGATAATTAACCCTGTCGCAGGGTCTTTCCATAGAAAGAGATTCCAGAAGGCATGCGATATCCTGAGGGAGAAGTTCATCCTGAAGGAGTTCTATACGCAAAAAAGGGGTGATGCCCAGGAGATAGCGAAGGAGGTGTCAAAGGAGAGCCCCGCTGCCATAGCAGTGGTTGGGGGGGATGGTACATTCAATGAGGTTATCAATGCAACAGCCTACTCAGGGATTCCCCTTTCCTTCATCCCTGCGGGTACAAGCAATGTCCTTGCAAAGGAACATCTTATCCCTGAGGAGATGGTGGAGGCAGCAAA
>DROX01000096.1 GCA_011321725.1 Nitrospirota bacterium
CACCAGCCTTGGCAAGGGAATAGGCAATATTTGCTCCACCGTAGATTGTTGCGTTCAGTGCAGATGATATGGAAAAAAGGGCTCCTATGGAGATGAGTATGAATCCAAAGCTCCCGAGAAAGGGTCTTGAAGCCACCGCCAGTGCATTATCCCGGGCCTGGATCAGATCTGCAAGTGAAAGATTGCCAAGGGCAACCAAAGATACCGAGACATAGACAAACATTACCACCGCAATACTTATGAAAATCGCAAGAGGGACATTTCTTTTGGGGTTTTCCATGTTCTCCGATGCGTTTGTAACAAGACCAAACCCCATGTAGGAAAGGAAAAAGACGATAGAAGCAGTGAATGTGCCCTGGATGTGTTGTGCATTAAAGGAGGGAATAATATACCCGGGATTGATGGTGAAGAAACCAGGGAAAATAAAGACGCCTAATATGGAGAGCTTTGCCAGCACGATATAGAATTCCAACCTGCCCACCGCCTTGCTGCCGAAAAAATTAATGGCAGTGAAGAAGGCTATCAATAGAGTCTCCACTATACCTGTTGATAGAGGTGAGACCCTTGTATGAACCAGTGGAAGAAAATAGCCTGCAAATCCCTTTGCAAATAAAGATATTGAAATCACATAACTCAACCACATCAGTATAGATAAGGCCCCTGTGAATATATTGTCACCAATACCCTGGAGAATGAAGGCAATAGGCCCGGCATTGGAGGTTATCTTTGCTCCCAGTTTGGCATAGGAATAGGCTACTATCAGGGCAAACAGACCAGAGAGTACAAAGGCCTCGGGAAGATTCCTGCCTGCTATCTGGGCACCAACTCCGAAAACGGAAAATATGCTGGCTCCAATCATGGTACCAACAGCCATTGCAATGGCCTCCAGGAGCCCTATCTTTTTGTTCTTTTTCATCATCTCTTCAATACGATACTGTCCTTAGGGATTACTCCCCTGTTTTTTTACTGGGAATACTGTACCAGTAATATAATATATCAAACATGTCCCTCTACATGTGTCAGAGGGAGATGGGAACTATTGTAGCAAACCGGTGTAATTAATTTAAGTATAACAGTATAACCAGTGTTGTTCAAAATATTCTCAGCTTCGGTCTGCCTGCTTTGATGCTTGACTTATTTCTATCGGCATTTTACCTGCAACATGTCACTTATAGAAAATTCTTCAAAATTTCTGTTAAAATATTACTGGAAAGTGGTGAGTGTAGCTCAATGG
This sequence comes from Nitrospirota bacterium, assembly GCA_011321725.1. Taxonomy (GTDB): domain Bacteria; phylum Nitrospirota; class Thermodesulfovibrionia; order Thermodesulfovibrionales; family JdFR-85; genus JAADHP01. The sequence goes on from DROX01000096.1 coordinate 1,235, forward strand.
TTAGAGCACTGGACTGTGGCTCCAGGGGTTGTGGGTTCGAGTCCCATCACTCACCCCAAAATTTCTCCAGTAGATTCATTTTCAAGACTTCCCTTGTTTCCTGAAAACCACCTCTTTTGGTTAAGATATTCATATGTATAACCTTGATGATACCATTGCTGCCATATCCACCCCTGTTGGTGAAGGAGGGATAGGGATTGTGCGTATCAGTGGTAAGCAGTCCCTTGAGATAGCAGAGAGGCTTTTCAGATCAGCTAAGGGCAGGAGGCTCTCGGAGGTGAGGTCCCACCAGATGATTTACGGCTACATTATTGACCCCGAAGGTGGGGCCCCCATTGATGAGGTCCTTGTATCCGTAATGAGGGCACCTGCCACCTACACAAAAGAGGATATGGTGGAGATCAACTGTCATGGTGGGCTCCTGCCCATGAGGAGGGTCCTGGAGGCTGTTATAAGAATGGGGGCCCGGATGGCAGGGCCGGGAGAGTTTACCTTCAGGGCCTTCATGAATGGCAGAATTGATCTGTCCCAGGCAGAAGCCACCCTTGACCTTATTCGTGCCAAAACAGAAAGCAGTGAGAGGCTTGCCCTGGAACAGCTCTCGGGAAGACTTTCGGAGAAGATCAACCATCTGCGTGAGAGGCTGATGCAGGTATGCGCCCATGTTGAGGCCTCTCTTGACTTCCCCGAGGAGGAGATTGAGACCGCTGAGGCAGAAGAGATACTGGAAAATATGAAATCCCTTTCCCGGGAACTCAGGGAACTGGCGGGCACATATGAGGAGGGGCGTTTCTTCCGGGAAGGTCTTGCAGTTGCCATCGTGGGAAGGCCCAATGTGGGTAAATCCTCTTTGCTTAATGCCCTGATGGAACAGGACAGGGCTATAGTGACAGAACTGCCTGGCACCACAAGGGATGTGCTTGAGGAGTACATCAGTATAGAAGGGATCCCCCTGCGCATAATGGACACCGCGGGAATCAGAGAGGCACATGACCTTGCCGAGGCAGAGGGGGTAAGAAGGAGCCTGAGGGCGATAGAGGGTGCTGACCTTGTACTTGCCCTGTTTGATGCAAGTACAGAGCTTACAGAAGAGGATATCCTGGTAATTGAGAAGATTACCAACAGAAGGGCGATAGTGGTGCTCAACAAGGCTGACCTTCCTATGAAGATAGATGGAGAGGGTTTCAAGGGGAACTTTCCCGTGGTGGTCATATCCGCAAAGAATGGTGAGGGGATCAGGGAGTTAAAGGAAACAATCCTGTCAATGGTATTCAAGGGAAGTATCAGCCATGAGGGGTTTATTGTTACGAATCTCCGACACAAACTTGCCCTGGAAAAGGCCTACACCTGTCTGGAAAGGGCTTCCACTGCGCTGCAGGAGTTCTCACCCTACGAGATCGTTGCCTTTGAACTCCGCGATGCCCTTGACAGCCTTGGCGAGATCGTGGGCGCAGTGACCACAGAGGATATACTGGAGATGATCTTCAGTCAGTTCTGCATCGGCAAGTAAGCCTTACCATGCCTGACAGGTCTTTTTGCAGTCTTGGGTTGACAGGGTTTATGTTATAATACTTTAATTGTTATGGACAAGAAAGACATCATCAGGATCCAGTCAAACAAGCAATCAGAACGTTCCACAAAACTCACCGCTGGAGATCAACAGTACCTTATTTTAACAGAGATTGAAAAGAGGGAGCCTCCTTCCATAAAGACAAAGGTCTATCTTAACGGCAGGGTAATAGATGTGATAAAAAGTACCCCCCTCTCTGACGATGCCTATACCCTCCACAAGGAGATAGAAAAACAGCACAACAGGGTGATAGAGAAGATCAAGCAGGAAAGACCCCACATTGCAGACAAGGTGGATTACTTCAGGAAGATAAAGGCAGCCATCAGCAGAAACAACCTTGAAGAGGCCCTGGATATGACGGAAGAGGCGGTGATGCACTTTCCTGAGGAGCCCCTTCTGCTATCCTACAAGGGGTTTCTGAGGGCTGCTGTCATGAAGGACTATGTAGAGGCAGAGGAGCTCTGCAAGCAGGCTATTAACCTCTCAATCAAGGGAACAAGGAGGGACGAGCTACAGGTGCTTCTACCAACCCTGTATCTTCACCTTGGCAGGGTCTATCTCCAGCAGGATTTGAGACAGCTTGCCATAGAGAACTTCAGGCGTGGACTGAGGGTTGACCCGAACAATAAAGAACTCAATAAGGAGCTGAGCAGACTTGGCATAAGGAGAAGGCCGGTGATAGCCTTTCTCTCAAGGGAAAACCCCATCAATAAATACCTCGGGTTGTTGCTGTCCAGGATGAAAAGAGGGTGAACACTGCTGGGCAATGATTACTCTTGCAATAGATACATCAACCCCCCTTGGCGGGATTTGCCTTTACAGTACAGACAGGGGGATACTCGGAGAAATGAGGCTTGGGGTGGTGCGTACCCACTCAGAGGGTATCCTTTCCGGGATAGACTTCCTGCTCAATGGTGCAGGTGTCGCAATCAGAGATGTAGACTTTCTTACCCTCACCATAGGGCCTGGTTCTTTTACAGGGCTCAGGGTCGGCCTTAGCATTGTAAAGGGGCTTGCCTTCTCAGCGGGAATCAGGGTGGTAGCGGTCTCAACGCTAAGGGCCTTTGCCTACAGTCTGGGAAGAAGGAACTGTCTTCTCTGCCCCCTCCTTGATGCGCGGAAAAAAGAGGTTTATGCCGCTGCATTCAGGAGAGAGGATGATCGTCTGATAGAGGTTGTACCTGAGGGTGCATATGTTGTTGAAGAGTTTATCAAGCTGTTGCAGGGACCTGCCCTCTTTGCAGGCAACGGTGCCATCCTGTACAGGGAAAGGATCCTGAAGAAATCAGGTAATGCCATGTTTGCAGAGGAAGCCCATATCTCCATCATCCCCTCCTGTCTTGCCGAATACGGGATGAAGGAGGCCGAGAGGGGTAATTTTGCCGACCCCGCAAAGTTGACACCACGGTACATAAGGAGGTCAGAGGCGGAGATCCACTATGGGAAAAGACAAGCCCGGATTGCACCGGGCTGAGATAAAGGAAGACCCCGGGGAGGGGGAGGAGGTGCAACCCCGGGGAAACCCGTACAAGGGGAGAGGGTGACCCTTGCAGGGCCTTTGTCAGGCAATACAGCCTTTCTTTTTAATGCCTGATGTTAGTACCTTAGTCAGGGTATCAATATGGACCTCAGGCGTTGCGTTGTTCTTTATAATCGGCTCTTTTATCATGCCCATTATGATCTCAATGAGGATCTCCGTGTCAATGTCATCCCTTATACACCCCTTTTCTATACCCTCTTTTATCAGGGAGCCAAGGATTTCACGTACACTGCAGATCTTCTCATAGCAGTTTTTCAGCTTCATGCTGAACAGAGAGGTTTCCTCCTGGTGCAGGACAAGAAAGAACTCCCTTTTTTCATGAAAATAGGAGGAGAGCTCCCTTGTAAAGAAGAGTAGATTCTCCAGGGGGTCTTCCCTGACAAAGCCTTCCTTTAATCTTCTGATCATATTGTCAAGCCCCCTGTGTAGCAGCGAGGCATAGAGGGCCTCCTTTGATTTGAAATGGTAGTATAATGTGCCCTTTGCCACCCCTGCCCTCTGGGCAATATCATCCATTGCAACACGATGGTAGGGCGTGGTTGAGAAAAGCTCTGTTGCCGCAGCAAGGATCTCCTCTTTTTTCATCTCCGAACTCTTCATATATATATGATAACCGACTGGAAGGATGATTTGTCAATAAGTTTCTAAATATCTAAATTAGTTATAATTCAAAAAACCTTGCAATAGAGTCTCCCTCCTCATCAAGCATCTCTTCAATGAATTTTATATCATCAAGGGAAAGGCCACTGGCATAAAATACCTCCTCCATCTCCTCGTTCCACTGTCCGTCAGCGGTGTTGTCATCTTCAATCCTGGAGACTATCCCCTCTGCAAGGTAAACCGTGGTGGCCACACCTTTATGTTTCCTGCAGTCCCTGACATTGTGATGAAACCTTACGGCAATAATTATCTCATCCGGGATCAATGTGTTCTCCAGAAACATCCCTGAGACCTCTGGATGGTCAACCCCGAAAAGCTCCCTCTCCTTTTCAATAAGACCGGCTTCAAAGATAATGGGTTTGTATTTTTCTGGATAGAGGGAGAGAAATACAACCCTGCCGATATCATGGAGCAGACCTGCGAGGAAACAGACACCAGGTGTGGTAACCGGTATCTTGTCGCACATGAGTGAGGAGGCTATAGCAACCCTGTAGGAGTGTGCCCAGAACCTGTTTGCCTTCAGGGCCTCTGTCTTTGAAAACATCTTGAAAACAGACATACTTATGGCAAGACCCTTGACAAGGTCAAAACCGAGCAGCAGTATTGCCTGCTCAATATTATTTATAAGCCCTGTATGGCCGAAATATGGGGAGTTGGCCATTGCCACAACCCTCTCGGCAAGGCTCTGGTCATGTTCAATGATCCTTCCAAGATCTCCATGCCCCTTGTGTTCATCACCTGCAGCTTCAAGAATCCTCTTCATTACAACAGGGATTGTGGAGAGGCTTTTCAGGCGTTGCACATCCTTGTTTACATCCATCATTGTTCCCCTCCAGCCTCCCTGAGGACCTCCTTGAGTACATTTATGCTGACAGGCTTTGCCAGCACCCGTACCCCCTCCCTTTTCCTGAGTTCCACAACTTCTGGTGCATGGGTGTCTCCTGTAAAGAAGCACACATTTGAGAGATTACAGAACTTTTTTGCCTCCTTTAAAAACAGCACCCCGTTCATCTCAGGCATTATAAAATCAACAAGGAGAAGATCAAAATTGATGCTCTGGAGCATCTTCAGTGCGATTGAGGGTGAGCTTACCACAATGGGGTTGTGTCCGAGGAAGGTGAAAAGATCTTTGAGATACTCACAGATTATGGGATCATCATCTACGATGAGGATGTTCAGGGCCTTTTTTGAGCTACTCTCCCTCACGGGTATCTCTATCCTGCATATACGTTCCGTCTCGGTATGTGTGATCTGGATTCTGTAGCCCTGCTCTTCCAGGAGCTCACGCATCAACTGTCTTGCATGGGAGTCTAAATCCTGAGAGGAGAGCCTGTCCCTGATAATTATTGAAGATGTCTCTGTGCCAGCGGTCGTCTCTATTGTAATCTCCCTGGGTCCTTCCGCAAGCTCGTAGTGCTTTATTATATTCATTAATAAAAATAGCAGCATCCTTACGAGATTCACCTCCTCGCCGCTGACTGTGTGAGGCTCTTCTGCGGATACATAGAGGATCTTTATATCCCTGATCCTCATCTGATAATCCAGAAGTGAAAGCACCCTTTTGATAGCAAGGTGAAGATCAAAATGGCCTGTTCTGGCCGTGGGAGGCTCCGCAACTATCTTCAGATATTCCAGAGCGATCCTGACAAGGTTATCCAGGTTCAGCACCTCTGCTTCATCAGGATGTCTGGTTCTAATCTGCTCCAGGAGGGTGATCGCCTCTTCAAGGATCCTTCTTGATTCCCCGATAGCCTCCCTATGCACCATTGTCCCCTTCTTCTCTTTGTCTTTCATACCATTTTCCAAAGGACTTAACATGTTTCCCTCCTTATATCGTCCTTTCACGGGTAGGACTTGAATTTTTAAGTTCTCTTCCTCAGCAAGACATATACTGCACCTGTGCCGCCGTCCTCTGCCCTGGCTGTAACATAGGCCATTATCCATCCTCTATAATCCTTCTCAAGCCACCCTGTTACAGCCTTTTTCATCTTCGGCCCTTCCTTTGACCTTAGCCCCCTGCCATGTATTATTTTAACACATCTATGACCCTTCAGAATGGATCTCCTGAGAAAATCCCTCAGCATTATCCTTGCCTCTTCTATGCTGTATCCGTGAAGATCCAGATAGTCCTGAACAGAAAGCCTTCCCTGGTGCAGCATTTTTGTAATCTCACCGGTTAGATCCCTGTCCGTCCATTCAATATACTCCTGTGTGAGATGAATGGGTATTGGTCTTGTACCAGCCACTATCTCGGAGAGTATTTGTGAGACCTCTTCAATCTCATCCCTCCCCTGTCTTCTCACAGGAGGTCTGCGAGGCCTTCTGTAGGGAATCTTCCGGAACTCCTTTATCTCCCTCACATCAGCCATGGCCCTCCTGAAGAGGTCATCCCCATCCTCCCGGACATCCTCTCCAGAATGACGGTGAGGGATCCCTTTTAAAAGGTCACTCAGCGCCTCAAAGGGTCTGTAGCCCATCTATCTCCTCCCTTTTGCATCGCCACAGAATCTTCCTTTAAGATCGTGGCACCATCTATCCACCTGCCGTATTGGTTCGGGGATACGGTACACTGAACATTGCAGTATAATCTTCAGGGCATCCTCCATACTCACCAGATGCCCTGGCGAGACAAACACAGGACTAACATTGCTTCTCGTTCTTAAAACAATTCCTATCTTCTTACCGTTATTATACATGAAACTATAGGCCCCCCTTGAAGGCTGGGGCTCCTTAAAATCACCGATGAGTCTTGATTTTGCACATCCTATGGATGGTTTATTCAGGATAACACCCATATGTGATGCAATACCCAGGCCCCTGGGATGGGCAATCCCCTGCCCATCAAAGAGGAGCAGGTCTGGCTCATTCTTCAGCTTCTTATATGCACTCAGCAGTGCAGGACCTTCCCTGAAGCTCAAAAGACCCGGGACATAGGGGAAGGAGACCTTTCTTACCGCATAGGCCTTTTCAATCAGATCCAGCCCTGGAAAGGTGAAGACCATTACCGCAGCGATTATCCTGTATGCGCAGTAGGAGGCATCAAAGGCAGCAATGGTATGTATATTCTTTTGCAGGCGCCTTATAACCACCTCCTTTGACAGTCTCTCCTGAAGCCTCTTTGCTGCCTCTGTTGAACCAGGCCATCTGATGCCCATAGTTTCAATATACCAGATTGGCCTGCAAATTTGTAGGCCCATTACCGGGCTACAGGAGGAGAGGGTGAAGGATTTTTGCAGAAATGCAAAAGCATTTGCCCTGATGCAATGGATACAGGGAAGAAACATATGGAATATCAACAGGATAAGATCTGGCACACAAAATGCTCCAATAAGGGCAAGGACAGAGAAAGGAGGAATAAGGGATGAAAAAGAGGATCGCAAATAGGTTGAGTTATCTTGGGGCAGGCATAGGGCTGGCACTCTTTGCCATATTCGGATTACTACCAGGGTCATTCATTGGAGGAGTACTTGGACTGAATATAGCAGGTTCCATCTTTGGGTTACCAGTAGAGCCCACAGTGCTTGCCAGGGTTATCATCGTCATGGGTATGCTCATAGGTGTTCTTGTAACAGGCACGGTGTTCATTGTCTCAGGTGCAGTGATTGGATGGCTTGCAGGTCTTGTTATTGATGCACTGGCAAAGCCTGCCGAGGAACTCAAAGAGGGCGAAAAACCCATGAAGGTATAGTGCTGCGATGGTGATTGAAAAGAGAGGGGCTGTTTTACAGCCTGAAGTGAAACAAAGGAGGTGTACAGAGATGAGAGAGGAAAGGAAGAGAGCCCTGATGATAGGAAGAAGGATGGGAGCAGTGGTAGGAGGGATAATCTTTCTGGTGTTCGGGATAGTGCCCGGGTTTTACTTTGGCAGTTATGCAACTGTGGTACTGTTGAACCATCTCTTTGGCGGGCCGATTGAGCCAAGTATCATCGTGAGGATGCTTGTTGTGGTTGGTACGATAATGGGACTTTTCTGCACGGCAGCGGTGAGCATAGTGGTGGGAGCAGTGGCAGGAACCCTGCTTGCCTATGCAGTGGATGCCATTGCTGAGGCTGCAAAGGCCAAACCAAAGGTCAAAGAGGCCGAGTCAACTGTTCACAAGTAGAATGAACAAATACACACAAGTGAGGTGAAGGATGGTGAAGAGAATATCTATTTTATTCTGTTTCCTATTGCTGTTACCGGTGTTTGCCCATGCAGAGGATATCTCTGGCTGCATAGTCTGTCACAACGTGATGGCAGGAAAGATTGACTTTAACGGAAAGGTAATTGATCTGAATGTGGATGCAAAGAGGTTTGAGACATCGGTGCATGGTGCCTTTGCCTGTACGGAATGCCATGAGCGGTTCCATGAAAACCCCCATGTACCTCCAGACAGCCAGGTAACACCCGAGGTGGAAAGGCTTTCAGAGGAGGTTGCCCTGAAGGCAAAGGCTGACCCTGTTGCACTGGCTGCATGTTCCAAATGTCACAATGAGGAGTACAGGGATGTAATAGACAGTGTGCATGGCAAAAATATTGTGGAGGAAGGAAAGTCTGATGGTGCCCTCTGCCTTGACTGTCATGGTTCAGCCCATTATATAACAAAGAGTACCGATAAAGACTCTCCTGTCAACAAGTGGAAGGTTGTTGATACCTGCGGAAGATGTCACGGGAAGGAGGAACTCGCAAAGAAATACGGTATTGAGGCCAATGTGATGAAGAGCTATTTTGAGAGTTTTCACGGAAAAAAACACATACTTGGTCATAAAAGGGCACCCACCTGCGTGAACTGCCATGGCTATCATGCCATCAAGAGCAAGGATGACCCCACTTCGCCTGTTTTCGGAACAAACAAGATCAAGACATGCGGAAAATGCCACAAAGGTGCAAACAAGAAGTTTGTGGCAGCCATTACACATAAAGAACCGGGGCCAATCCCCCATTATGCTGAGAAGGGATTGATTATCCTGACCATTTCTGTCATTGCCTTTACAGTTCTGCACGTATTGCTTGAGGCATACTCTGATCTCAGGGATGTCTTATTCAGAAGAAGAAAGGAGGTAGAGCATGAAGAAGGAAAAGAATACTCAGGTTAACGAGGAATCCCAGGAGATTGAAAGATTCAATATCATTTTCAGGATACAGCATGTGATAATGTTCACCACCTTCCTGCTCCTTGCATTTACAGGATGGGGGCTCAAGTATGCGGAACTGAAGGATGTATCAAGCTGGTGGATCCGGATATGGGGTGGTCCGAAGACGGCCGGGATAATCCACAGGACAGCAGGCATCACCATGTTGCTGGATTTTGCCTTTCATGTTATATACGTGGGATACCTGCTGCTCACGGGAAGGATGAAGATAAGAAAGGAGACAACGGTTATCCCCCTACCCAAGGATGTGGTGGATGTAGTGCATAACTTTCTCTACTTCATCGGGATCGCCAAGACCAAACCGAAGTTTGGCCGTTTCAGCTACGCCCAGAAGTTTGACTACTGGGCTGTCTTCTGGGGTATGTTCGTGATAGGAATATCCGGATTATGCCTGGCCTTCCCCGTGCAGGCAAGCATCTTTTTCCCTGAATGGACAACAGCATGGATATGGCAGCTCATTGCGGTAATGCACAGTGATGAGGCGCTGCTTGCCATCGTGTTCATACTCTTCTGGCACTTCTACAACGAGCATCTCAAGCCCGAGGTCTTTCCCATGAGCTGGGTGTGGCTCACAGGCAGGATCTCGCTGAAGGAGATGAAGCAAAAGCATCCCCTTGAGTATGAACTGATGATCAAAGAAAAGTCTGAGTGAAGAGAGGTGGTGACCATGAGAAAGAAGACAATGCCATTGGTCCTGTTGATCTGCTCCCTGCTTCTGCTTATTGCTGGCTGCAACATGATTAAAGATGCAAACGGAAAGGCTGTGAAACACCGCTCAGAGAAAGAGGAGGTAAGACCTGATATCAGCGGTCTGACCTGTTTTCAGTGTCACTCCTTTGAAAAATACAAAAAGGTCTTTCCCCATGACAACCACAGGGCAATGGGGCTGCACTGCACACAGTGCCATATAATTGAAGGCCACAAGATGGCCAGGCTGAACCCTGAGACCTGTAAAAACTGTCATAACCTTGATATCCTGGAGATGAACAGATCGGCTATGCCTGTCAAGTTCAACCATGCCTCTCATATGAGCATGTTTGACTGTAACAACTGTCATACAAAGCTCTTTCCCATGAAAGTGAACGCTAAGGCGATTCCCATGGATGCTATAAACCAGGGCAGGTTCTGCGGGCACTGCCATAACGGGACCATGGCCTTCGCCTCAACAGACTGTCAGCGTTGTCACGAGATGTAGTCCGGGAAGGGACAGAGAGGGGCATTGAAAGGGAAGGGGCAGGTTCAGGAATGCCCCTTCTCTGACTCTATGCCAAGACGCTTCATCTTCCTGTACAGCGTTGCAAGGTCAATCCCGAGGCTCCTTGCGGTCTCCTCCTTGTTCCAGTTGTACTGGGCAAGTCTTTCAAGGATGATCCGTTTTTCATAATAGCCAAGGGAGTCTTTGAGTGTGTTGCTCACAAGGGTCCTGCCAGCCCTGACCTTCTCCGGGAGGTCATTGAGGGTGATCGTGTCGCCATTACAGAGTATTACGGCACGTTCTATAACATTTCTCAACTCCCGCACATTTCCATACCAGGGATACTCCATTATAGCCCTCATGGCATTCTCATCAATGCCACGGACGTTTCTCTGGTTTTCACGATTGCAGAGATCAATGAAATAGTTGACAAGGAGGGGGATGTCCTCCTTCCTCTCTCTCAAAGGAGGCACGTATATCTCTATCACGTTCAGCCTGTAATAGAGGTCTTCCCTGAACCTGCCTTCCTTGATCATCTCCTCAAGGTTCTGATGGGTGGCAGCTATAAGCCTCACATCCACGATCTTCGGCCTCGTGTCACCAAGGGGCATCACCTCCCCGGTCTCAAGGACCTTGAGCAGCTTGGCCTGAAGCGAAAGGGGCATATCACCTATCTCATCAAGAAACAGTGTTCCACCATCAGCCATTACAATCAGCCCTGTCTTGTCCGTGCTGGCACCTGTGAAGGCACCCTTTTTGTATCCGAAGAGCTCGCTCTCAAGGAGGTTTTCCGGTATCGCAGAGCAGTTGATTGACATGAAGGGTTTATCGCGCCTTGGGCTGTTACAGTGTATTATCTCGGCTATCATACCCTTGCCCGTACCACTTTCACCCCTGATGAGTATGTTGCTCTTCGTGGGAATCACCTTCTCAAGAAGGTCAAAGATCATACGGATCTGGGGTGAATCACCTATGAAGTCCTTGCAGCCAAAGTGCTGGCTCAGTTGCTGTCTCAGGGCCTGGTTTTCCAGCTGGAGCTCCCTGTGTTCAAGGAGGCGCCTTATGGTCATCTTTACATCGTCATTCACAAAGGGCTTGACAATGTAGTCGGCAGCACCTTTTTTCATTGCCTCAACAGCACTATCAACAGATGCATAGGCTGTCATGATTATCACAATTGTGGAAGGGTCAATCTCTTTGATCTTTTCAAGAAGCTCTATGCCGCTCATCCCCTCCATCTTAAGATCGGTAAGAACGAGATCAAACCTGTATTCCTTGAACTTTTTAAGCGCATCATCACCACTGTAGGCAGTGGAGACCTTGTAGCCCTCACGGCTGAGAAGGAACTCCAGCGCCCTGCAGATATCCCTCTCGTCATCCACGACGAGTATATGATACCTCTTATCCTTCATAAGCAGGCAATATCACCTTAAAGGTTGAGCCCTTCCCCGGCGCGCTTTCAACGACTATATCGCCACCAAAGCTCTTTACTATGCTGTAGCTGACCGCAAGCCCAAGGCCAGAGCCTTTCTCCTTCGTAGTAAAGAAGGGGTCAAATATCCTGTCAAGATGCTCCTTGTCTATCCCGTGACCGGTGTCTGTGAAGGCTATCTCAACCTTTGAGTCAGAAGGTCTTGCAGAGATGGTCAGTCTTCCGCCATCGGGCATTGCATCAGCGGCATTGAGAATCAGGTTCATGAACACCTGGATCATCTGGTTTCCGTCAACATAGACCTCCGGGAGGTCTTCAGGAAAATGCAGCTCAATCTCAATATTCTTGGTACGTTTATCATATTTTACCAGTTCAAGGGTGGAGTTTACCAGTTCGGGTATCTTCACGTTCTTAATCTCCTCTGCCTGGGTCTTGGAGAATCTTGACATCTGTCTCACAATGGTGGCAATCCTGTTTATATGTCTTGAGATCGTCTCAAGGGCCTCTTTGGTAAAGTCATCAAAGTCCATGTCCTTCAGTATCTGCACATAGGAAGAGATGGATGTAAGGGGGTTACCGATCTCATGTGCCACACCTGCCGAGAGCCGTGCCAGGGCAGAGAGCTTCTCAGACTGCATCAGCTGTTCCTGGGCCCTCTTGAGCTCCGTAACATCCTGGAGCAGGATCATTATCTGGGCCTTGCCATCAGGGGAATGGATAGGGGTGGCCACCATCTGGAAATAGCCCTTTTTGTTGCCCAGATCAAGAAAGGAGACCTCCTGGACAAATCTGTTGTCAACAACAGCACTGTGTATATTATCAAGAAACCTCTGTCCCTCAAAGAGCTTCCTCAGGGTGAGGTCCTTCTGTTTCTCAGGGGAAAGCCATTTCCTCATCACCCTGTTGAGCCATACCGCCTTTTCATTTTCATCAAAGATGCAGATACCTGCCTCAATGGAGCTTACAATGGCATCAAGCTTTTCCTTTTCTAATTTCAGCTCCCTCGTTCTTTCATTGACAATGTTTTCCAGCTCCTTTGCATAGGCCTTTATCTTTTCCGAGTAAAGGGCCTTTTCCTCTGCCTTGACCCTCTCCTTGTTGATGATAATGATTATGAAAGAGACTATCCCCGTAGCAATAAGTATGGTGAAAACAAGCAGGGAATGGAAGCGCATGCTGTTCTTTATGCTCTGGGTTACCTCGGAGTAGGGGATGGATACACAGACTATCCAGTTTATGGAGGGTAGCCTGACCCTTGAGAAGGCCACAAGCTTGTCCTCTCCATAGGGTGCTATGTAAGAGCTGAACCCGATGTCTTTTGCACTGAGGATCTGTATCTCTGTCTTGAATGATTTATGACATCTGTAACAGGACCTGTCGGCATTGAATATGTTTCTTCCTATCATCTCTGGTTGGGTGGGATGGTAAAGGAGGGTGCCGGAGGCATCCATCATCCAGGCATATCCCCTTTTACCTGCCTGGATAGGGGTAAGGAACTTGTTGCAGATCTCCGATATGTTAACGGTAATGATGGTGGCCCCTATAAAGACATCCTTCCTTTTCACCGGAAAGCCAAAGATGAGGCGCCTCTGTGGGACATCCTCCATAAAGTAGAAGTTTGATGAATGGAGATTCCTGATCTTCTCTGTCAGGTCAAGCAGTGTCTTCTGTGTAAAGACCCCTGAACGTGTCTGATAGATACCTGTATTGTTTTCATCAACAATTATCATCTCCACCCCTATCTCTGTACTGAGCTCTGCAAAGGCATAATTCACAAATTCCTCAAGACCAGGCTGGTGCAGCCCCCTGCTTGAAAGGAGTTTTACAAGGGCGGATGCCTCGTCAATGAGATGTCGCAGGTTTGTCTGGATGGAGTCCGAGAGGGTCTTTGCTATAATCAACTGCTGCTGGTTGAACTGGGCAGCCATCTCAGCCTCATAGTTCTGCTGGAAGAATATATTGAGGGTCACAATGATACTGATTATGATAAGCAGGAGAAAGATGAGGGCGATCTTGATCTTCATAGTTATATTAAAGCATGAATTGATCTAAAGTTACAAATATCAGATTATCAGTACTGTCCGATAAACCTTCTAAATCTTTGTAGGACAGGGGGTATTAATTTTTCGTCTCATTCTCGCAGGCCCTCCATGGCCTCTGCCCCAAAAAGTCTGCGACTTTTCGGGGTACCCCTGCTCCGAGGAAATTTTGCGATTTGCCGAGCTTTGAGGGGCAAAGCCCCTCAAACTCCCCTGAGAATAATATTATTTCCGCATTCCCTGGGGTCTCAGGGGCAGAGCCCCTAATGACTAATCTACTGCAAAATTTAAATCCGCTCAAAATTAATACCCCCTATCTTTATATCGTTTCTCTATTTCTACCGGACACTTTTCTCAGATTATCACCTCTTTAATTCTTTTAATATTGCAGCTGCGATCTCTTCTATTGCCCTGTTAGAGACATCAATGATATGCCATCTGGGATGTGCACGGTAGTACTGGATGCACCAGTCAATCTCCTCAGCCACCTTTACGGGGTCAGCGTATTTTGCATTAAGGGGAAGCCCCACCTGTTTCAACCTGGCCTCACGGAGCTTCACCAGGGATTCCACACTGATTATAAGCCCGAATATCCTGCCCTGGTTGATCTCAAAGAGTTCTTTCGGGGCCTCCATCTGAGGGTGCAGGGGCACATTTGCCACCTTCCAGCCCTGATGTGCCAGGTAGGTGGAGAGGGGGGTCTTACCGGTCCTTGACAGACCCACTATTACGATGTCAGCATCCCTGAGACCCTCCGGCTCTTTACCATCATCATGCTTCACGGCAAAGTTGATCGCCTCTATCCTTCTGAAGTAATCCTCATCAAGCAGATGCTGCCTGCCCGGGATACCAAGGGGTTTTTCGCCAAGGAACATGGACAGATGGATTATAAAATCACCGATTACATCTATAGCCTTGACCCTCCCTCTTTCAGCCTCTCTGATCAGACAATCTCTCAGATGGGGCTGGACAATGGTAAAGGCAACGAGGGCGTTGTCTTTTGCTGCATCTTTGATAATCTGCTGGATCTGCTGTTCCTCCTCTATCATGTAGAAAGACTTGATTTCAATGTCTCTGCTGCTGAACTGTGCAAGGGCTGCCCTCGCTATTGTACGTACCGTCTCTCCCGTGCCTTCACCAACAAGATAGATAGCCTTCCTTCTTGCAGCTTTTCTGGTTCTTGCAGGACCCATGATGATTCCCTTTTAGTCCATCTTTCTCCAGAAGAAGACCTCTTCCATGGGGATCTTACCGATAACCGGCTTTGGTACCACACCAAGGGCCTTTTCAAGCTGTATCTTCTGCTCAATCTTTGCTACCATCTTTTTTGAAGACACAACCACATCAGGGTTTACAGAGATAGAGGTGCAGCCACATCGGATCATGAACTCCAGATAATCAGGATAGACGCTCGGTGCCTGTCCACAGATGGACGTGGTAACACCATATTTCCTGCAGACATTGATGGTGTAGGCAATGGCCCTCAAGACAGCGAGGTTGCGTTCATCGTAGATCTCCTGGACAGAGGCGTCATTTCTGTCAAGACCGAGTATGAGCATGGTAAGGTCATTTGTCCCGAAGCTGACACCGTCAATGCCTTCCTTGCAAAACTCCTCAATCATAAAGCATGCGCTTGGCACCTCCACCATTATCCAGAGCTGGAAATCGCGGTCTGTCCTGTTGTCAAGCCCCTCCTCTCTCATTATCTCAACGGTCCTTCTGAAGACCTCAAGGGTCCTGACAAAGGGTATCATGACCCACACATTCTTGAACCCCTTTTCATCCCGGGCCTTTCTTACAGCCCTGAGTTCCAGGCGGAACAGGTCATCCTCCTTGACATACCTGAACTGACCCCTGAAACCTATCATTGGATTTGGCCCCACATGGTCCCTCTCGTATTTTTCTCCTCCTGGCAGTGCAAGGAACTCATCAGGCTTGAAATCAAGAAACCTGTACACCACTGGCCTTGGATAGAAGGCCTCGGCAACCTGTGAGATGCCTGCGGCGAAGTTGTCAATCATCAGCTGATCCCCACCCTCTTCTATAAGGGCCCTTGGGTGCTTGCCGATGCTGAGCATCATATGCTCAGCCCTCAGAAGTCCTACCCCGTCGGCATTGGTCTGCCTTGCCACCTTCTCTGCAATCTCCGGCACGGAGAGGTTCACATAGACCCTTGTAGCCGTGATAATGTCTGGTGCGACTGCAGGGGCTACCTCTTCTCCTGCCTCTTCAGGCGCGGCTGCACCTTTCAATACAAGACCCCTCTGGCCATCAACGGTTATGATTGAGCCTTCCTTGATGGTCTTTGTGGCAACCTCCGTACCCACCACACAGGGGATACCCAGTTCCCTGCTCACTATGGCTGCATGGCAGGTCTTTCCGCCAAGGTCGGTAACAATGGCTGAGGCCTTTTTCATGGCTGTTACCCAGTCAGGGGTGGTCATCTCCGTGACGAGCACCTCACCTTCCTGGAAGTCCTTGATACCCTCTACATCAAGGATTATCCGTGCCCTGCCACTGCCCTTTCCCGGGCTGACACCAAGCCCCTTGACTATGACCTCCTCTTCCATGATAGCCCCTCCTTCCTTTGGTTTTTCCCCGGGTATTTTCATCCCATACACGGTCTCAGGTCTTGCCTGGAGGATGAATATGTTGCCATCGCTGTCTACTGCCCATTCAATATCCTGGGGGCAGCCATAATGTTTTTCAATCTTTAATCCATATTCAGCAAGACGGACGATCTGCTCATCTGTAAGGCTCTGCTGCTCCTGAAGTTTCACCGGCACGGAGGCCCATTTTGTACCTCCCTTTTTGTCATAGACTACCTGTCTGGTCTTCTTGAATATCTTTCTGTCAATTATCCGGAGCGTTTTCTTGTCAACAACAAACTCGTCAGGTGTGATCTGGCCGCTTACCACCGCCTCTCCAAGCCCCCAGGAGGAGTTGATCACAATCCTGTCCCTCTCACCACTGACAGGCTCCAGGGTAAACATCACGCCTGATGCTAAAGCCTCAACCATCTGCTGCACAGCCACACTGATAAGTACATCCCTGTCCCTGAACCCCTTTTCCTTTCTGTAGACGATCGCCCTTGGCGTAAATAGCGAGCTCCAGCATTTCCGCACCTTCCTGACAAGCTCCTCTTCTGACCTGACGTTCAGAAAGGTGTCCTGCTGCCCTGCAAAGCTCGCACCTGGCAGATCCTCTGCAGTGGCTGATGAACGTACCGATACAGGGGCCTTTTTCTTTCCCGTCCTCCTGCACAGCTCCCTGTAGGCATGGATAATGGCCTTTTCAATATCCTTTGGTACGGGTAGTCCTTCAATAAAGCGTCTGATCTTTCTGGATACCTTCTGTACAGACTCAAGTCTGCTCGTATCAATCCCTGTCAGGAGGCTCTCCACCTTTTCCACAGCCCTGTTCTTCTCCAGGAACTGACTGTAGGCATATGCAGATATGGCAAACCCCTCTGGCACTGGCACGCCGATTCTCCTGTAAAGCTCGCCAAGGTTTGCACATTTGCCACCTACCCTGCTGACGTCCTCCTTGCCGAGTTCGGAAAACCAGAGGATAAATTCATTGTCCTTCATAAACTATCAACCCCTTTCATGAGAGAATTGTCGTCTATGTCTCCCCTTCATATTATTGAGGACCTCTACAATCCTCTGTGCCGTCTCTTCAATGGAATTATGGGTGATGTCTATAACCTCTATACCATCCAGGGTATTGAATATCCTGTTACTGTAGTTGATCTCCTCCCTTATGTACTCAATGTCAGAATAGTCAATTTCAGATTTGAGATACTTCATCCTCCGTCGCCTGATAAAGGCCAGTCGTTCAGGTGTGATTGTAAAGCCTATCTTTGGTTTTTTCGTCTTTGATACCCTCTCTGGAAGTGGCACCTTCAGTACAATGGGGACATTTGCCACCCTCAGCCCGTAATTGCAGGCAAGATAGATGCTGGTTGGTGTCTTTGATGTCCGTGAGACACCGAGTATTATAAGATCAGCCCTGTCAATGGTCTGTATCTCCTGGCCGTCGTCATGCTTGAGGGTGAAATCAATTGATTCAGCAAGGCGAAGGGAGTACTCAGAGATACCCCTGAAGAGACCCGGCTGCAGAATGGGTATGGAGTTGCAGAGCTTGCTGATCCTGTTGATAATGGGACCCAGCAGGTCAATTGCATAGATGTTCAGTTCCTGTTTTTTGAGCCTGAACCATGCCCTCAGTTCTTCAGACACGATTGAATAGATCACTATACCACCAACCTCAGCGGCCTTGGTCAGGATCTCCTCTACATGTTCTTTCGTCTTTATATAGGGGAACTTTTTGTAGACAGGCTTGATATCCCTGAACTGGACAAGTGCGGCATTGATCACTGCCTCGGCAGTGGTGCCTGTTGCGTCTGAAACAATGAAGACATAAATCTGCTTTTTAGCAGCTGCCATGGCCGCTGATCCTTTGTTTTTGACCTGGAAATATAAACTACCAGTTTAGAATGTCTTCCCACTCAGCAGCGCATATTGTAGATCATTTGCAAGGTGATATTGAGAGTTGAGTTATCAGAAGCGGTTTTTGAGAACAACATCCATGGTTACAGGAACAGGGCATCCAACCATGAATATCGCTGTAGTAACCCCTCATAAATACAGGATAATACATTTTATGATAAATTGCAACAGTGATACTGTCACTGAAAATCATGAAAACAATCCCTTCACTATCAGTACCCTTTGCATTTACAAATTCTCTGACTCCAATGGGAGGCATGTTACTTTTTGTGTATCCAGAATAAACCCGAAAAATAACTTTATGTAACATGCCTTGAAAGCAAATCCCTGCAAGCCTTGTTTTCAATATTCACCGGTTCAGGTATCAATATTGCAAGATTTTGCATACTGCCCATTCTTTACAGCCAATCCTGGCAAAAATAAAAAATTCCTTGGAGGTATCAATGGGAAGGTATGAAGAGGCCTACAAAAGGAGTATTGAAGACCCCGAGGGGTTCTGGAAGGAGGCAGCAAGAGAGATCACCTGGTTTGAGCCCTACAAAAAGGTTCTTGACGATTCAAGCCCTCCCTTCTACAGATGGTTCAGTGGCGGAAAGATGAACACCTGCTACAATGCCCTTGACAGGCATGTGGAAGGTGGCAGGGCGGACCAGGTTGCCCTGATATACGACAGCCCTGTTACAGACACTATAAAGAAGTTCACCTACAGGGAACTCCTTGAGTATGTATCAAGGTTTGCAGGGGTCCTCCGCAACCTTGGTGTTGAAAAGGGTGATACTGTGGTCATATACATGCCCATGATTCCAGAGGCAACCATAGCCATGCTTGCCTGTGCAAGGCTGGGAGCGGTTCATTCCGTGGTTTTCGGTGGTTTTGCTGCCCATGAGCTTGCCATAAGGATTGACGATGCAAAACCAAAGGTTGTGGTGTCTGCTTCAGGTGCAAAAGAGGTAAATAGGATAATAGAATACAAACCCCTTCTGGACAGGGCTATTGAAGAAGCCTCGTATAAACCACAGAAGTGTGTTATATATCAGAGGGATATAGTCAAGGCAGACTTGATCCCTGGCAGGGACTATGATTGGGAAGAACTGATGAAGGATGCCGAACCAGTGGAGTGTGTGCCTGTTGATGCAACAGACCCCCTTTACATCCTTTATACCTCTGGAACAACAGGTGTTCCCAAAGGGGTTGTCAGGGACAATGGCGGACACGCAGTTGCGCTCAGATGGAGCATGGAGCACATATATGGTATAAAGCCTGGTGAGGTCTACTGGGCAGCATCTGATGTGGGATGGGTTGTGGGGCATTCCTATATTGTCTATGGTCCACTGCTTACAGGCTGTACCACTGTACTTTATGAAGGAAAGTCTGTAGGAACTCCTGATCCAGGGGCATTCTGGAGGGTGATCTCGGAACATGATGTGAAGGTCCTATTTACCGCACCAACTGCCTTCAGGGCAATAAAAAAGGAAGACCCTGAGGGTCAATACCTGAAGAAATACGATCTTTCAGGTTTTCGCTATCTCTTCCTTGCCGGTGAAAGGCTTGATCCTGATACCTACCACTGGGCAAGCAATCTCCTGCAGAAGCCTGTCATAGACCACTGGTGGCAGACAGAAACAGGCTGGCCCATTACTGCCAACTGCATGGGTATTGAAGAGTTTCCTGTAAAACCCGGCTCCTCAACAAAACCTGTTCCTGGATTTAATGTGAAGATACTTGATGAAAAGGGTAATGAGATCGGGCCTGACCAGGAAGGCATTGTGGCAATAAAACTGCCACTACCACCTGGCACGCTTCCAACACTATGGAAGAAGGACGACAGATTCGTGGAATCCTACCTGAAACCCCTTCCAGGGTATTATTACACCAGTGACAGTGGTTTTATTGACAAAGAGGGATATGTCTGGATAATGGGCAGGATTGACGATATAATCAATGTCTCAGGGCACAGACTATCCACAGGAGAGATGGAGGAGGTGGTGGCAAAGCATCCTGCTGTGGCTGAGTGTGCTGTAGTAGGAGTAGCAGACCCCCTGAAAGGACAGCTTCCACTCGGGCTGGTGGTACTCAAGGCAGGTGTTGACAGTGATCATGAAAGGATCGTCTCTGACCTGGTCTTTATGGTAAGGGACCAGATAGGCCCTATTGCATGCTTCAAGCAGGCTGTTGTTGTAAAAAGGCTACCCAAGACACGGTCCGGGAAGATCTTAAGAGGGGTTATCAGAAAGATAGCCAATGGTGAAGAGTACAGGATGCCATCCACCATTGATGATCCGGCAATACTTGGGGAGATAGAGCAGTCCCTTAAAAGCATCGGCTATGCACAGAAAAGGTGAATCTCTTTAAGGAGATACTTGAACATCTCAGGGATGGGGTCATAGTAGTTGACTCTTCGGGTATTGTTACATACCTTAACAGGCAGGCCCAGAGGATAACCGGGCTTGATCCTCAGAAGGTGCTGGGCAGGCCAGCAGTAGATGTTATTCCCAACAGCCGCCTCAACCGTGTTGTAAAGACAGGAAGACCGGAGATAGGTAAAAAACAGCAGATCGGAGAGACCGTTATTATTACCAACCGTTATCCCCTGAAAGATGAACAGGACAATATAGTCGGTGCTGTAGGGATATTCAGGGATGTAACAGAGATAGAAAGGCTTTCAGACAGGATATCCGACCTCTGGAGGGCACGAGAGCTCCTTGAGGCGGTCATAGAGTCCTCTGAAGATGCCATCTCTGTGGCAGATGAGCGGGGGATAAACATCATAGTAAACCCTGCATACACAAGAATAACAGGCCTGCCAAGAGAGGCGGTGATTGGAAAACCTGTTACCGTGGATATTGCCGAGGGTGAGAGTATGCATATAAAGGTCCTTCAGACCGGCAGAGCGGTGCATAATGTAAGGATGAAGGTAGGGCCGCTGAAAAGGGAGGTAGTGGTAAATGTGGCGCCCATATTTATAGATGGCCACATCAGGGGAAGTGTGGGGGTGATCCATGATATCTCGGAGATAATCTCCCTTACAGAGGAGCTTACCAGGGCCAGAAAACTTATAAGACACCTTCAGGCCAGATACACACTGGATGATATCATCGGCTGCTCCCCGGCACTACAGAAGGCAAAAGAGGAGGCCATGAGGGCAGCACAAACACCTGTCACTGTACTTTTGCTTGGTGAAAGTGGCACAGGGAAGGAGCTCTTTGCCCATGCAATCCATAACATGAGTGGAAGAAGGAATGGCCAGTTTATCAGGGTAAACTGTGCCTCTCTTACAGAACATTTACTTGAAAGTGAACTCTTTGGATACGAAGAAGGTGCCTTTACAGGTGCAAGAAGGGGCGGGAAAAAGGGTCTCTTTGAAGAGGCAGAGGGTGGCACCATCTTTCTTGATGAGATCGGGGAGCTGCCCATGTCGCTTCAGAGCAAACTCCTGAGGGTGATGACAGGGGGTGAGGTCAGAAGGGTGGGCAGTACACATCCCGTCTCCGTTGATGTAAGGATCATAGCAGCCACCAATGCAGACCTTCAGAAGAAGATAAGAAAGGGTGAGTTCAG
>DROX01000097.1 GCA_011321725.1 Nitrospirota bacterium
TATCATCAAGGAGCCGATGGTTCCAGGAGTTCTTGAAGGGAAATCCAGAGTTTAACGACTTCTTCATTGCCTTTGATTCCCCTGAGGAGATATCCGAGGAGGAGATGAGGCTCATCTTCCGGCCGAGAACCACACCACTGCTTACCCCCTATGAAACAGCCCATGGAACAAGGTATCTCTGGACCACCTTCTCTGCGGACCAGATTGACCTGAACTATCATAATCCCGAGGTGCTCATGAGGATCATAGAGGTGCTCATAATGTATGTACAGAGAGGAGCAGACCTGATAAGGCTTGATGCAGCCACCTTCCTCTGGCATGAGCTTGGCACAAGCTGTGCAAACCTGCCCCAGACGCATGAGATAATAAAACTCTTCAGGGATGTGCTGGATATATTCGCCCCCCATGTGGCCCTTGTTACAGAAACCAATGTGCCACACAGGGAGAATATCTCATATTTTGGTGATGGTACAGACGAGGCTCAGATGGTATACAACTTTGCCCTGCCTCCCATGGTGCTGTATACCTTCTACAGGGAAGACGCCACTGCACTTACCAGGTGGGTGGAGGGGCTTGAGAAACCCTCGCAGGCCTGCCACTTCTTCAACTTCCTTGACTCCCATGACGGTATCGGTCTTATGGCTGTTAGAGACATCCTGAGCAGGACTGACATAGATTTTATAATCAAAAGGGCCAGATCTCATGGTTCCCTGGTATCCTACAGGATCGGTCCTTCCGGCAAAAAGGAGCCCTATGAGCTGAACATTACATGGTTCAGCGCCCTCAACCGTGAGGACTCGGGAGAGGATATAGCCTTTCAGGTCAAGAGATTCGTTGCATCAAGGATAATCGGCCTGGTGCTCCAGGGTGTACCAGGGATATACCTGCACAGTCTCATCGGCACCCGGAATGATATAGATGCGGTGCTTTCCACAAACTCCTACAGGGAGATAAACCGATCCATAATAGACGAGGATGCCATATACAGGGCATTACATGATCCCTTCTCAAAGATATCAAGAATAAACAGGGAACTGGGCAGGCTTATCTCAATAAGGACCAGACAGAAGGCATTCCATCCGAATGCCTCACAGAGGCCGCTGATGCTTTCACCAGAGGTGTTCAGCCTATACAGGGTCTCGCCTGACGGCTCACAGCATATCCTCAGTCTCATAAACATATCAAACAGGGTCTCTCATCTTGACATACCCCTGGAAGAGCTTGACGCTGGTGCTGAGATATGGTATGACATCGTAAGCGGGATGGAATGGATGGTTGATGGAGAGAGGTTGCATATAACCCTTCTGCCCTATGATATCATGTGGCTGACACCACGACCTTAGTGTAACAGTGTGCTGCAGAAGGCATTAATAGCCCCCTCCGACTCCCTGAGATGGCTGGTTGTCACCTCTAATACTGAATCACTTAACCCCAGCGCCTCAATCTCCCTCATGCAGTTTTCAGGGCTGGGAGGCCTGTCAGTGTTCCCTATGCTGATTGCTATCTTGTCAGAGAGGCTCAGAAGGGATAGCATATCTTTATCCACACCCTCGGGTACATCGGTGTGGTGATGGTAATGGATGGGCAGATAGATGACATCGGGGAAGAGCCATCTCCTCAGCAGAACACCACCAGCCTCACCGTGGTCCATGCCGAGCAGTTCCCGTTCAACATGGTAGACATCCTCTCCGGCAGACCTCTCAAGGACAGCACTGTATGTATCCTCCGCGAACTGTGCAAAGAGTATCTTTCCGATATCATGCAGGAGCCCGATTATAAAGATATGTTCTTCCCCTGAGAGCCCGTTACGGATGGCCCTGGATATCTCGCTCATGGATGTGGCCACCCTCAGGGAATGTACCCAGAACTCGTGACCGGAGAAGAGGGGATGCTCTATATGCAGTATCTTTATAACCCCTGCTGACAGGGCAAGGGACCTGACCATGTTAAAACCGAGCAGGGTGATGGCATGCTCCAGCGAGGATATCTTTCCGCTGAATCCATAATAGGCTGAATTGGCAACCTTGAGGATATCTGCTGTCAATGAAGGGTCAACAGAGATGGTCCTGGCAACCTCAGTGGCAGTGGTGTTTCTGTCCTCAAGCTGGCTTAACAGCCTGGGAATCACCCCTGGAAGTGCTGGAAGTGAGTCTATCCTTGAGTATATTAATCTTTTTATCTCTTCAGGTGTCATGAGTTATTTAATAAATTATACAAAATAATCCACAAAAAATGTCAAAGTCTTGACAGCTAAATATGAAGTATATTAAACTTCAAATTATAATCGGGGGTTAGATGGCACTCATACTTGTAATTGATGATGATCCTATAGTAAGAGACATTCTCAGTGATTTTCTCAGGCAGGAGGGCAATGATGTAGTTACTGCCGAGGACGGAATGAAGGGCCTTGAAAGGCTCAGGGAGGAACAGTTTGACCTGATCTTTCTTGATATAAAGATGCCCGGGATGGACGGGCTTGAGGTATTTGAGAAGGCAAAAGAGACCCTCAATGCAGCCACTCCCACCATAATCATCACCGCCCACGGAACGATTGACAATGCCGTACAGGCAATGAAACTGGGGGCCTTTGACTATGTAACCAAGCCCTTCAGGCTTGATGAGATAGGGCTGATAACAAAAAGGGCACTTGAGGTTAACCAGCTAAAGAGAGAGAACCTCCGTCTCAAGAGGGAACTCAAAAGAAGGTACGAGTTTCACGGCCTCATTGGTTCATCTCCCGAGATGCAGAGGATATACTCCCTCATAGAAAAGATAGCAGATACTGACAGCACTGTTTTGATCACCGGTGAGAGCGGAACAGGCAAGGAACTGGTTGCAAAGATAATCCACTACAACAGCTCAAGGGCAGAGAGAAACTTTGTTCCCCTCAACTGTGCAGCCATCCCCAAAGACCTGCTTGAGACGGAGCTCTTTGGTCATGAAAAGGGTGCATTTACAGGCGCAACTACCACGAGGATTGGCAGGTTTGAACTTGCAAACGGTGGCACCCTCTTTCTTGACGAGATTGGCGAGCTTGACCCCTCACTGCAGGTGAAGCTGCTCAGGGTGCTTCAGGAACGGGAGTTTGAAAGGGTGGGAAGCACAAAGACGATAAAAGTGGATGTGAGGATCATAGCTGCAACAAACAGGAATCTTGAAGAACTTACCGCTGAGGGAAGGTTCAGAGAGGACCTGTATTACAGGCTGAATGTGATTCATATCAACCTGCCTCCCCTGAGGGAGAGAAAAGAGGATATACCTTTCCTGATAGAACACTTCCTGATAAAACAGTCAAAGAGCAAGAAACGGAAACCACCTATCATCAACAGGGACATTATAAATCTCTTCATGAATTATGACTGGCCAGGTAATGTCCGTGAGCTGGAGAATGTTATTGAGAGGCTTACCATACTGAACTCCGGTGAGGAGGTCAGGATTGAAGACCTTCCCCAGAGATTCCAGAAGATGTATCCACGGACCATGGAGAGTGTCAGCGAGGACAGGGAAACAGTCAGTGATCTCATTGCCCTGACACCAGAGGGGATTGATATGAACAACCTCCTTGACAGTATAGAGAGGAGGCTCATCAGTCAGGCCCTTATCCTCTCAGGTGGTGTAAAAAGCAAGGCAGCGGAACTCCTCGGGCTCAACAGGACCACCCTTGTTGAGAAGATGAAGAAAAAGGGTATCACCACCCCGTCAAAATAATTACAGCCTCCCCTATCCACTATCCACTCCCGGCTGATTTCATATTAAATCTCAAAGAGTTATACTCCTGGCACAATAGTTGCTTTTTCTGTCCCGATGAAGAATAGATGGTTTACCATATGCCTGTGTCTCTTTGTAGCGGCCCTCCTCGGTCCTGGGGCCTCAGGGGCAGCAACATTCAAGGATGTCTACAGCTATATCAATGCACACAGAAACTATGAGGCACTGCAGAAGCTCCAGGAGATTGTGCCTGACCAGAAGGATATCCCCCTTTACTACTTCCTCAAAGGGAAGGCCCTTATGGGCATAAAGAAATACCCTGAGGCCATTGACTATCTCAACAGGGCATATATAATGGCGCGGCACAGGACGCTGAAGGAGGATGCCCTTTTTGAGAGGGGAATGGCCTACTTCAGGCAGGGTTTCTACTATGAGGCTGCTGCCAATTTCAAGAACTTCCTCCAGAACTTTCCCGATTCCCACTACAAAGAGGAGGCCACCATTCACTATGCACAGGCTCTGATCAAGATCAAGGACTTTGTAAGGGCACTTGCCATGTTCAGGCAGTTGCCCGAGGACAGACCAGAGACGATCTTCGGAAAGGCAGAGGTATTCCAGAAACTTGGCCTTTACAGGTCTGCCAATGCCCTCTACACAAGGGGGTTTATCAGTTACAGGGAGTACCTGAAGAACAACCCCTACATACTCTACTCCTATACGGAGAACCTCGTCATGATCGGCAGATACAAAAAGGCAAAGACACTCCTCTATTCCCTGATAGAGACCCCCCTGAGGTACAAGGCATATATAGCCCTTGGCCTCATAGAGTACAGGAAAAAGAACTTCTCCCTTGCCCTGAACTACTTCAAGAAGGCGGTAGATGTTGCTGACCGACGTTCCAGGAGAAAGGCCATGCTTTACGCAGCCAGATCGCTTATCAGGCTGGGCAGGAAAAGGGATGCCAGGGTGTATCTCCACAGGATAATAAAGGAGTTCCCCTACACGGTGGAGACAGAGAAGGCCACACTGCTGCTGAGCAGGCTCTACAGGGAAGAGGGTGAGTATCTCAAGGCAAGCAGGTTTCTGAACGAGCTTCTCTTTGCAAAAGCCCCTGACAGGGCAACACTCACTGAGTTGAAACTGCTGGTTCTTGAGAGCAGCCGTTCAGACAGGAAGGCATTCCTGAGCATCTGGAAGAAAAGCGGCCTCTGGCTCTTCAGCCCCGAGTTTGAGGACCTCTTGCTTGAGATTGCAGGTGGATTCGTGGACAACAACGACGGTGACTTCCTTCGTGTCTACAACTTCCTGATGAAAGAGGGGTCAAGAAGGGCCAGGGTTGAGGCCATATGCAATATGATCGTATTCTATTCAGAGATAGATGCAAAGGAGAAGGTCTCAGCCCTGATAAAGAAACTGAAGGGTATCAGGAAAGGCAATGACAGTGTCACCAGGGCGTATGCATGGTATGCCTATCTGAAGGGTAAAAGAAGGGAGGCCTATGCCAGGCTGGCCAGGATAAAGAGGGTCCGCAAGAGGGACCTTGCGCTCCTGATAAAGCTGAAGGATGATGTGGCATCAGTCCCGTCATTTGAGAAGACCTACAAGAGATTCTGCAGGGCCACATCAACCAGGCCTGACTACGAGATGCTGGGTGACCTCTACTTCCAGAGAGGGGAAAAAGAGAGGGCTATCAAACTCTACAGACTTGCACTGAATATCAGGAATGATGATCAGAGGCTGCTCTTCAAGATCGGCTTCTTTGACAACAAACTGGACTTCCTCAGAAGGGTTGCCTCATCTCAGGGGCTGTATTCCAGGGCCTCATCTGTAACACTACAGGAGATTCGGATTATCAATAAACTAAGGAGTCTATAGACATGGAAAAGGAAAAGATCGAGAAACTGAACCAGGCATTTTCTCAGTTCAACAGGGCATCTGAACTGCTCCAGCAGTACTATACGAGGCTTGAAGAACATGTCCGTTATCTCACCGAGGAGCTGCAGAGAAAGAACAGGGAGCTTGAGACAGCACTTGGTTTTCTGGACTCTGTCATACAGGGGATTGATGAGGCGATAGTGGTACTTGACAACAGGAAAGAGATAATCATGACAAACAGGGCCTCTGAGAGGCTATTCAATGTGGATGCCCAATCTGTCAGGGGGAAGTCCGTGGATATACTCAGATTCCCCCTTGATCTTTCAAAGAGCAGCTACACCGTTGAGGATAGGGAAAGAGAAAGGGTGTTCTCAGTAAGCATCTCACAGGTCAGCAACAGGGATGACTTTGCCGGCTATGTACTGCTCATCAAGGACATCACAGCAATGAAGGAAAAGGAGGCAGAGGACAGCAGGAACAAACGGCTCATGGCCATGGGTGAGATGATGGCAAGTATCGTACATGAGCTGAGGAACCCCCTTTGCAGTATAGAGCTGTACTCCTCCATGCTGTACAGGGAACTGAAGGGTACCAGCTACGAGGCCATTGCGAGGGGCGTATCAGGTGGCGTGCAGAACCTGAACAACTTCCTCTCCAACATGCTCTACTTTGCAAAGCCCCGGATACCGAAGAATACACTCTTCAGGATTGACGCCATTGTTGAAGAGACAATATCAATGATATCACCTGTGGTTCAGACAAGGGAGATATCAGTACACCAGGATGTGGGGCCCTTCTGTCTGCAGGGAGACCCGGGCCTGCTGAAACAGGCCATCATGAACATACTGCTTAATGCTGTACAGGCCATGGAATCAGGTGGAGAGATAAGGGTCTTTACAGAATTTACCGAGGGCTATCTCAGGCTCAACATAAAGGACTCAGGAAAGGGAATTGACAGGACCATCATGGACAGGATATTTGATCCCTTCTTCAGCACAAAGGAGGAAGGCACAGGGCTTGGCCTTTCCATCGCCCTGAGGATCATGCAGTCCCATGGGGGCTCTATCTCCATAAAGAGCACGCCCGGGCAGGGCACGGTCTTTATCCTGCAATTTCCTGAAAAGATAACAAGGAGGGTGAGCAACTATGTCACGGATTCTTATAGTTGATGATGACTCCCAGATGAGGGAGGCACTGACAGTGGCAATCCACCGTTACGGCTATCCTGTTGATGCAGCAAAGAATGCAAATACTGCCCTTGAGATGATAAAAGAAAAGGACTATTCCCTTATCATTACGGACATGAAGATGCCCGGCATGAGCGGACTTGAGTTCATAAAGAGTGTCAGGGCCCATACACTTACAGTGCCAATCCTTGTGATAACAGGATTTGCCACTGTGGAGAATGCTGTTGAGTGCATGAAACACGGCGCATCGGACTACCTCATGAAACCCTTCTCCTTTGACACCCTTGAGCAGGCCATCAGAGGCCTTCTGAATAATGATTTCTCAGGTGACGCAGAGATTATCACAGGGGATGAAAGAATGCTCCAGACCCTGAGGATGGCAAAAGAGGTTGCAAGGACAGACACCACTGTACTTATAACCGGTGAAAGTGGCACCGGAAAGGAGCTGGTGGCAAGGTATATACATAAAAACAGCAACAGGAGTTCCAGGAGGATGATTGCCGTGAACTGTGCGGCCATTCCTGATAACCTCCTGGAGTCAGAACTCTTCGGACATGAAAAGGGTGCCTTTACAGGTGCCATTGAAAGGAAGATCGGGAAGTTTGAACTGGCAAACAAGAGCACACTGCTGCTTGATGAGATAGGTGAGATGCCCACTTCTGTACAGGCAAAACTGCTCAGGGTGCTTCAGGAGAAGGAGATTGACAGGATCGGGGGAAGATCTCCTGTTGCGGTGGATATCAGGATTATTGCAACAACGAACCGCGATCTTATACAGGAGATTGAGAAGGGAAACTTCAGGGAGGACCTCTACTACAGGCTTGGGGTCTTTCCCATAGAATTGCCGCCGCTGAGGGAGAGACCCGGCGATATAGTCCTTCTTGCAAACCACTTCCTTGAAAGATACACAAAACAGTACGGCAAGACAATCAAAGGGTTTAGCCCCTCTGCGGTTGATTATATGAACTCCTGTCCCTGGAGGGGTAACATAAGGGAACTACAGAATGCAATACAGAGGGCTGTCCTTTTATGCACCTCCTCACTGATTGAAAGGGAACACATCATAGTCAACAACAATCACAGGGCCGAGCCCCAGAGGTCTGTAATGACACTTAAGGAGATGGAAAGGGAGATGATCATCAAGACGCTGAAGATTACAGGTGGAAACAGGACAAAGGCTGCGGAGAAATTGGGTATCACCGTGAGGACACTCAGGAACAAACTGAATGAATACCAGCTCAACCTGTGATGGTCAAGAATTTGACATTCTCCTGCACCCTCTCTTCTCATGTCAAAAATCCCACCATAGCTGGTGGATGGGTAGATGGGTTGATGAGTGGATGAGTAGATGGGTAGATGAGTGGATGGGTGGATGGGTGAATGGGTGGATAGTAATACAAGGAAGACCAGAGTGGATTCCGCATCAAGCCTGCCCCCGAGGACATCAATCTGATCCCCTGTTTTTATCGGCACCACCGGAGGGATGAAAAAAGAAAAGGGCGGAAAATTTTTCCCCTTTTACCATTGAAGGGCGGAGAAAAACAACTCTATTTCCTTGCAAGGGCTCTGGCACAGAATTTGTAATATTTAACCACGTCATGAAAAAGCGTCAAAAACAATGCATAAGGAGGTCCCATGGATAACCTTCTGAAGAGGCTTGAAGAGATAGTGGATTATACGTTAAGAAGACACGAGGTGCTGACAGGCAACCTCGCAAACAGCGATACACCTGGATACAAGGCAAAGGATGTGGAGTTTGAGTCCCTTCTTGACGAAGAAAAGATGCGTCTGAAGAGGACCTCGCCACTTCATATCAGGGCCTTTGAGGCAGGGCTTCGGGAGGTGGTAAGGGAGGATGGCACACCGCCCTGGCTTGACGAGAACAATGTGGAAGAAGATGTAGAGATGGCAAAGATCACGGAAAATGCCATACTCTACCAGGCCACTTTGAGACTTATGAACAACAGGTTCAAGATGTATAAAATGCTCTTTACAGGGAGGTAGCAGATGGATATATTCAAAAGCTTTGATGTCAGTGCCTCTGCAATGGTTGCCCAGAAGATAAGACTGAACACCATAGCCTCCAACCTTGCAAATGCAGACACAACAAGAACCCCCGAGGGTGGTCCCTACAGGAGGAGGGATGTGGTATTCTCATCGGTGCTGCTGGATGAGACCAGGGGGCTTGAAGGTGTAAGGGTGGTGGATGTTGTTGAGGACAATTCCCCGCCACGTGTGATCTACTCTCCAGGGCATCCCGATGCTGATGCCCGGGGTTTTGTAAAGATGCCGAACGTAAACATCATTGAAGAGATGGTTAACATGATGGTGGCCACAAGGGCCTATGAGGCGAATGTGAACGCCTTTAACATCACCAAGGCGATGTATCTGAAGGCACTTGAGCTTGGCAGATAACACGGATTGAGGAGGAACAGATGGAACCCATCAAGGCCAATCAGGAAGGCATAAAAGGTCTGGATGAACTGTCCGGAAAGAACCTGCAGAAAAAAGAAGAAACTGAAGGCAAGGGCTTTGACAGGTTGCTTGATGAGACGATAGGAAAGGTATCGGACCTGCAAAAAGAGGCGGACCAGGCGATCAAGGAGCTTACCGGTGGAGAGGGAGACATTGTAAAGGCAATGATCGCGATGCAGAAGGCTGAGATATCATTCCAGACAATGATAGAGGTGAGGAACAAACTTGTCAACGCCTATCAAGAGATAATGAGGATGCAGGTCTGATGGCTTTCAAGAACTTAATGGAGAGAATACAGGCCCTTGACTTCAAGAAGAGGATCATCCTCCTTACCCTGATGGTGATATCCATTGCCAGTGTTATCCTGCTCATCGTATGGGCGCAGGCCCCTTCATATCAGGTTCTTTACAGCAACCTCCAGCAGGAAGATGCGGGTTTGATCATACAGAAACTGAGGGAGATGAAGATTCCCTACAAGACCACAGCAACAGGCATCATGGTGCCTGCAGA
>DROX01000098.1 GCA_011321725.1 Nitrospirota bacterium
CTCCTGAGAGACTGCCATCTCTGGCTGAGGATGCTTCCCGCTGCTGAACTGATAACCACGGCGGAAACCACCGTTGCAAAAGACAGGGCGGGATGCTCAAGGGGGTAGATCAGCTTCTGTATCAGGGCTATCTCCACAAACATGTAGCCCATACCAAGGGAGGAGAAATACACAAAAAAGGGGATCCTTCTTCCCTTCCTGAAGGGATCGCTACCCCCTTTCAAAAGGGGAATCAGGACAATCAGGAGGCTCAGCAACAGGAGGACAAGAAGAAAAAGGGGCAGTAGATATCCCTCTTCAATAAAAAACTGCCACTTCCTGCCCATGGTCCTGTAGATCTCCTTCAGGTTCTTCGTCTTGAGATAGTAGTGGAAAAAGGGGCTGTTATCATCCCTTGCAGTTATATCAAAGAGGTAGGAGTTTATGAACGCCTCCCTTTTGCCAGGGTTCATAAGGCTTCTGAAGGCATGGAAGTAGGTATTGTCACTCATTCTGACAAAGATGTTGGTTTCCTCCTCCTTTATACCCCTGTAGTAGAGAAGATCAAAACCCCTCTCTTTACAGAACCTTTTTATGAACCTCATGTCTCGCTCTGTGAGAGGGCTCTTTTTGACAATAATGCTCAGCACACCCCAGCTTCTTATTGCTGCTATGTGCTCTTCTATGTTTCTTATACCCATTGTCTTCAATGCCTCGTAGATGGTATTCACCACACGGAACTCTGTCCTTGGAGGTGGCAGAATGTAGAGATTCACAGAGAGATACCCCTGGGGCTTCAGATGTGTTAGGTATTCAACAAAGGCATCAATGGTGTAACGGTAGTCCTCGGCAAAACCAAAAACCCCGGTTGGCCCTCCGCTGAGAAGGGAGATGTTAATTAAATCAAGGTAGAGGTGCTTTCTCTGAAGCCATGACCTTGCAAGCCCCTTCCATGAATTCTCCCTGTATATATCAGAGCCGATCCTGTTCAATGCCATGATGATGGTGGGATCTGAATCTGCCCTGTATATATTCCTGAATCCATGGTATCTTGCTGATAGGACATCAAGCCCTCCCTTTGGTTCCACCAGGAGCACGTCCGATTTTTCTGACAACTCAAAGGCAAGGGATGAGGGAAGATACCCCAGGAAGGACAGTTTTTCTCTATCACTGTCTACTGTTATTGCGGTCATGTTGTCTCCATCAATGGTAACACCTATCTGCTCAGGCAGTGTACCAAGATACTGCAGACTGAGCCCTGGTGCATATCTTGCCGCAGGGCTTTTGAACAGATCAACCCGTGAAAAGGGGCTGTAGAAGCTCCTGATATGTCTGGCCCCTGGATACTTCAGTGCAAGGGCAAGTGGTTTGTAAGGCGATATCCTCGGCTTGAGCCATGAGGGATAAAACAGTAAAACAGACAGGATAACAAGCACAGCGGGTACAGACAGAAAGACCATCCTGATACGAAAAAGTGGGGCTACAACAAGGGAAACCATTGACAAAAGGACAAGTGCCTTTTCAGGAGGCATCAGAAAGAGAAGGGCAATGACAGAGAATGCCCCCATTCCTGCACCCAGCAGATCCATCCCATAGAAAAAGCCCACCCTCTTTTGGGCGGATTTCAGAACTGTTGCGATAATCAGGCCCGAGAAGAAAAAGGGAGCGGAGAGAATCACGCAGTAGCCCATAATGTAAAGGACCTGCACCCCCTCCCATGCAACCCTTGCAGGGTCAAAGGGTATCTGGTTGCTCAAAAGATAGGATGAAAAGATACTGAAGCACAGAAGTACGTAATAGAGGTCTGTCTTTTTAATATCCAGGAGGGCTGGAAAAAGATACAGGAGGGCTCCACTTGCACCAATGCCAAGCATGGCTATACTGATGATCATAAAGGCAAAATGATACCATAAGGTGAGTGAGAATATCCTTAACAGTGATGTCTCATAGGAGAGGGTGATAAAAGAGACAATAAATATCTGGAGGGGCAGAAATCTGATGCCATAGTTGAGGCCTTCTCCGTCTTTGTTTTCCCGGGTCATGATCCTCTGATAAAAACGTTCCAGGTCAGAAATAGGGTGTGTAATCTTTTATAACGATGAGATAAAAGAGTATGCATACAATAGCCAGCAGGATTATCACGAGTATCCCTTTGATCTTCATCCACAATGACGGCTCTGGCAATTTTATGCCAAACTCTTCAAGACTGATATCGCCAGAGGCTGCCCTCCTGAGGACCTTCCTTGCAAGGCTACGCACCCAATGTGGTACCCTGCCATTTATAATATAGTCCTTGAAGTAAAGATCCATGCTGCTTTCATCGCTTTCACGGCCGTACCATAGACGGTAGGCTATCTGGAAGAATCTGTATTCAGAGACCTGAAGCATTGCCGAGGCATTGGTAACCTCTACAGTGTCATCCCTTCCGGTCTTTCTGAACCTCTGAAGCCTGTTCAGTATATCCCAGAGGCTTATCTTCTTATGCCCTATCTGTACCATTTTACCTGGTTGAAAATACTACAGTGTCTAATTTGATTATATCAGAAATCATTAACCATCGTATCGTGCTTGACCCGATAGTCCATAGTCTTTGGAAAAAAATCACCTGGCCAAATCTATGTATTGATAAATAAAGGAAATTGTCATGCCGTGCCTCACCAACCCTTGACATAAAACTCTTTATGGGATAGAATGTTTTTAACAAGGATGGGAATCATGAAAGAGGGAAAAGGTTTAGCGGATAAGCGCCGCCACTGAAGTAAAGCTTGGGGCGTTGGAGGTGGGTTTTATTGCTTTTGATTATGGTGCCAAGACATATCGTTTTGGAGCATCAATAGATGAAGCTGAAGCTTACCAGATAGTAGAGAGAATAAAAAAACGATTTCCAATTTATATCGAGCAATAGGTAGCTTTTAATGAATGTGATAGTCCCCATTGGAGATACTATTTTATCCGCAATAGATATAACCACAAGTACAAATATTCCTTCTGTGATTCTTTGATTATAACTACAGCCATAGCCAGCAACGAAGATCTTTCAGAATACTTCAGTAAAATTTTAGAAAATCCTCTGGTGAAAAAACCTTTACCCCTTTACATCTATCTGAAGGAAAGTGCCTTTTGTTTCCTGTTACAATCGCATCTGCTTTGGCAGACAGGGCAGCCTCAAGAAACGGCTCATCTCCTTCATCAGGGAGTTTTATATGACCATTGTATGCAGGCGCATGAGTAGATATACTCCTTAAAACCTCAATTACATTTAATACCTCTTTCCTGGGAAGTTTGAATATCGGCCTTAACAATACAGTTTCGTACTCATTAAGGATTCTCTCATCAACTATCAATTCAATATCACCCTGAAGCACAAGCCTCAAAATTCTTGCCGGTTTTCCATAGGGATTCAAAAAGGCTGATACAACCACATTCGTATCAAGAACTATCTTCACTACTTTCCTCTTTTTTCTTTACGAATCTTTTTTATCTCCCCTTCGATCTCCTCTTTTGATATTTTATAAGTACCTTTTTTCAAACTTTCCCGGTGAATTCTATCCAGTGATTTAAGAGCACTTACCCTCCTTAGTGTCTCCAGATCATCCTCCAGTGTATCCTCTGACACGCCTGTTAATAAGGCTATAGGTTTTCCATTAGATGTGATAACAAGCTCCTCACCTCTTTTAACAAGACGCCATATCTCGGTTGTCTTCTGTTTCAATTCTCTTACAGTAATAAATCTCATAAATCCTCCGTGCTTCAATAGTGTTACATTAGTATCACATATAGGTTGCATATCTGTCAATGAATCTGTCTATATACTCCTTTCCTGTCACATTCTGGTCACAATCTTGCCACAACTATTTAGATGCTATTCAATAATATTTTGCCCTTTTAAACACCCATCTATAAG
Source organism: Nitrospirota bacterium (assembly GCA_011321725.1). Taxonomy (GTDB): domain Bacteria; phylum Nitrospirota; class Thermodesulfovibrionia; order Thermodesulfovibrionales; family JdFR-85; genus JAADHP01. The sequence continues at coordinate 3,884 of DROX01000098.1, forward strand.
ACTTGTCAAATCTCAATCCTGAAGTTATCCTAAATTACTAAATGCAATAAAGATTGCAAATAGTATTACTATATGTTACAATAAATGCATATGGTAAAAAGAAAACTCTGGATTAAAAAGATTAACGAAGGATGGAAGAAGCGAAATATAATATGGCTTTCAGGGGTAAGGCGTGTGGGCAAGACCTTCCTCTGCAGGAGTCTGCCGGATATTGAATACTTTGACTGTGAACTGCCAAGGGTAAGAAGAATGATGGAAGACCCCGAGGGGTTTCTCAACGAACTACAGGGAAAGACTGTTGTGCTGGATGAGGTGCACAGGCTCGGAAATCCTTCGGAACTCCTGAAGATAGCTGCAGATCATTATCCAGGCATAAAAATTCTTGCCACTGGTTCCTCAAGCCTTGGTGCATCAAAGAAGTTTCGTGATACACTGACAGGAAGAAAGGTGGAGGTCTGGCTCACTCCTATGACTCTTGAAGATTCAGAGGACTTCGGAAACACCGACATAAGGCACAGGTTTCTTCATGGGGGACTGCCACCATTTTTTCTTTCCTCAGAAATCCCCGAGAGGGAGTTTCAGGAATGGATGGATGCCTATTGGGCTAAAGACATACAGGAACTCTTCAGGCTTGAAAGACGATACTCCTTTCTCAGATTCGTTGAGCTTATTCTGGCCCGGAGCGGTGGCATATTTGAGGCAACCCGATTTGCAATACCCTGCGAAGTAAGCAGAACCACAATATCAAATTACCTGACCGTCCTGGAAGCCACCTACATTGTGAATGTGATAAGGCCCTTCAGCACTCACAGACCAACAGAGATAGTCTCAGCCCCAAAGGTTTACGGTTTTGATACTGGATTTGTCTGTTACTATCGTGGCTGGTATGACCTCAGACAGGATGACCTTGGGTATCTGTTTGAACATCTTGTACTAAATGAACTTCATGCCCATCTGCAGACAAGGAAAATACAGTACTGGCGCGACAAGCAGGGACATGAGATAGACTTCATTATACTGAAAAAAGGGAACCCCTGTGCTATAGAGTGTAAGTGGTCATCAGAGGAGTTTGACCCATCCAATCTGAAGGTCTTCCGCAGGAGATACCCTGAGGGGGAAAACTATGTTGTCTGCTGGGATGTGCAGAGGACTTACACCAAGGCTTTTGGAGAGATTTTGGTGAGATTTGTGAGCATTGAGGGGTTAGTAAAGAGACTTCTTTCTCAGAGAAAGGTGGATTGATTAAGAATATCAGCTAATTTAGAGATGAACCATCAAGCAATAATTGACAATACTTTTTAAAATAATGTATCCTTTTTATAAGGAGGTAAGGAAACAATGTTAGCTAAGAAAACCAGCAAGAACCAGCTTACCCTGCCAAAGGATATAGTGAAATCCTTTCCTGGTGTGGAATATTTCGATATAAAGGTTGAGAGAAATAAGATAGTTCTTACACCCGTAAGGATTGTACCTGCAGACAGAACACTTGAAAGCATAAGAGAAAAGATGAAAAAATTAGGCATTACCGAAGAAGATGTATCCAAAGCCATTAGATGGGCAAGAAAAAGAAGATAATACGAGTTGTCTTAGACACCAATATCCTTGTATCAGCCCTGCTTTTTGGCGGCGACCTCTCAAAGATAATCGATCTCTGGTTGAAAGGAAAAATAATTCCACTTATAACTCCTGAAACTTTTGAGGAGTTTCAGAAGGTTCTTGCCTATCCGAAATTCTCACTTACTGAAGAAGAGATAAAAATGGTTATAAAGGAGCATGTCTTACCCTTTTTCGAAGTGGTTGAGCCTGAAGAATCTATCACAGGCATTTGTAATGACCCTGATGATAACAAATTCCTGACCTGTGCACTCTCAGGCAGGGCAGAGTTCATAATTAGCGGTGATAAAGAGCTGTGTAATCTGAAGAAGTATAAGGGTGTAAAAATAATAACTGCCCGAGAATTCTTGAGAATGTCAAATTAATCTCCTCGAAATTCTCCTTTTAATTGCTTTAACCCTTTAGCGCTCAACATTTGCAGTGTTAAAAGGGGGCTGCAAACCGGCCGGTGATTCTTATTTAATTCGGCCACCTGTAAGCGAGAGTGGCGGATTTTTCCGTCTGTTCCCATATTGTCTGTCGATTTACCCCTTTTCTGTCACATTCTGGTTACAATCTTGCCACAACTGTTTAAATGCTAATCTATATTCACATAATTATGTGATATAATAAACGTGTATAAATTGAATACTTAATTTTATACAAAGAGGTTACCATGGAAAAGCAAAATGTAACATTGTCAATTGACAAGTCTTTACTTAAGAAAGCAAAGATATTGGCAGCAAAGGAGGATAAATCGCTAAGTGCCTTGATCAGAGAAGCCCTTGAAAAGAGGATAATGGAAACAAAGGAATATAAAATGGCTATGAAAAGACAGGTGACTATTCTGAAAAAAGGCTATAATCTTGGAACAAAAGGGAATCTGAATATAAAAAGAGAAGAAATCTATGACAGGGGATAAAGTTTTCCTTGATACAAATATAGTTGTCTATGCCTATGATATTTCTGCTGGTAAAAAACACGATGTGGCAGCCAACCTGATGATAGATCTGTGGAATACAGGCCTTGGAGTAATAAGCACACAGGTTCTACAAGAGTTTTTTGTAATAGTAACAAAGAAAATTCCCAATCCCCTTAGCATTCACAAGGCAAAAGAAATTATTAAAGACCTATTAAGATGGGATGTAATGGTCCCCAATGGAGATACTATTTTATCTGCAATAGATATAACTACAAGATACAAATATTCCTTCTGGGATTCTTTGATTATAACTACAGCCATAGAAAGTGGTGCTTCTGTTTTGTTCACTGAGGATTTATCGGACGGACAGACTATAAAGGGCTTAAAAATCAAGAATCCTTTTAGAAACAGATCTTAACTAAAGCCCAATCACAATCTTGCCACAAAAGATAGGAGTAGACCATTGCAGAGCTTAAGGGATTGATTAGAGAAGTTGTTGATCAGGTTACCTCTGTTTATGGATATATCAAATATCATCTATGATACAATATACCATATGGATATAAAAACAGTTGATACAGGCCAGATTATTCAAAAGATTATAGAGGCTATTAAGCCTCTCAATCCATTCAAGGTAATTCTTTTTGGTAGTTATGCTTACGGTCAACCTGCAATGGATAGCGATATAGACTTGCTTGTAGTCTTAAATGAAGAATATATCCCAGAAGACTACAATGAAGATATGCAGTTGTATCTCAGGGTAGCATCAAGAATCAGAGAGATAAGGAAAAGATTCCCTATTGACCTTATTGTATATACGAAATCCATGTATGAAAA
>DROX01000099.1 GCA_011321725.1 Nitrospirota bacterium
ATATTATCTACATCACTACTGTCTGGTAAACAATGAAAGTTATAGTAATGGCAAGGGGCACTGATTTTTCGTCTCATTCTCGGCAGACGTCCCTGTCTGCCTCCGAGGTAATTTTGCCTGGCTGCCCTCATGGCAGCCACTATGGCAAAATTAAATCCGCTCAAAATCAATACCCCTTGCCTTAATATTTTATTGTGTCTGGTGAATTTTTACCGGACACTACCGTATCTACATAAGCGAATCATAATTCACTCTATCCTCTATTATATAAACTCTGTGCCCTCTGCGGTTAAACTTCAATAACAAAAAGTGATCAAACCTGGCAAAAATGCCAGGTCTGATCAAGTTGGGGAGGGCCTCTTATTTTTCAATGAAATACTGGAAAAATTCTCCTCCCTCTTTTAGCCCCACCAGCTTGAAACCGAGCCTCTCACAGAGAGAGGGGATCATCCTCTTTGTTGTCTGATCATTACCGATTACCCTCAAAATTTCTCCGCTGTTCATCTTTCTGAGGGTATTTATGATCATAACAGTGGGTCGTGGACAATCCATCCCCCGAACATCAAGCGTTTTATTCATCTTTTTATCCTCTTCATGAAATTATTAGCAAAGAAGATGCCTGCATCCTGAGGACTCTTTTTCCCTGTAAAATCCGATATTTGCGGTTTCAGATACAAATTTGTTGTCCCTTAGAGGACAGTTTTGTTCAGATATCTGTTCCATTTTGGACATCAAAACAGAAACTTGCTTAAAAATATGCCCTTTTTTCATTTTTTCTCTTGATTTTTTATTAAATTATTAGTATAATTTATGTGTTGAAGAGGCTTTTCCGGACGGGGGAGGTATGATTGGTCAATATTTAAGGTCAAAAAGGGACGAACTATCCCTCAGCCTTAAGGAAATCTCTGAAAAAACAAGAATCAGAATCTCCTACCTTCAGGCCATTGAGGAGGAGAATTTTGACAAAATCCCTGGAAGAGTCTTCATCAAAGGGTATGTGAGACAGTACTGCAGGGCCCTCTCAATTCCTGAAACAGAGGCTATCAATATCCTCACAGAAGACCTTGAAGAGTACTTCAAGCCACTGGAAGAAGAACCCGCTGTTGTTGAAAGAAAAAAGAGCCTCTCCATCAGGCTGCTCTACCCGGCAGCGGTTATCCTGATTGTACTTTCAATCGGTCTGTACTACAAAAGCAAAGAAAGGGTTCCCATCCAGTTGGCACAGGACAAGACTGAAGTGACGGAACAGGACAAAACCAGCAGCAATGCCCTGTCAGAGCAGAACACCCCCATTGCATCTGAGAGCACCTCCCAGGGCGGGAATATAAAAATCCCCTCACCACTTGGAACAGCAGAGGCGGATTATTCAGGAAAACACATCCTCGAGGTTGAGACGGTAAAGGAGACCTGGATATTTATCAATATTGACAATAAACTGAAATACTCCATGATACTGAAGCCAGGCGAGGTAAGGTCATGGTCTGGCAGGAACACATTCTTTATGCGGGTTGGTAATGCCGGTGGCATACGGATTACCTATGATGGTCAAGCCCTTGGCTCACCAGGCAGAATGGGTGAGGTTGTAAGTCTCACACTCCCTGATGAACTTGAAAGGTTCAGGAGCGGACCATCTGATACTGAATAACCCCTGGGCCTTCACCACCTACATGAATCATTATCACTCAATTTTTTTATCTGTGATATAATTGTATATGCTTGAACTGACCCCTAATGCCCTAAAGATCCTTCGTGCGAGATACCTCCTGAAAGACTCAAGGGGGCGTGTTATAGAGACACCGGAGGGAATGTTCCTGAGGGTCTCTCGTCATGTGGCAGGCTCTGAAAGGCTTTATAAAGGTGACGAAAAGCTCTGGACAGAGCGTTTCTACGAGATAATGACAGACCTGAGGTTCCTTCCTAACTCCCCCACCCTCATGAATGCCGGGAAAGAACTAGGACAGCTTGCAGCCTGCTTCGTCCTTCCTGTTGATGACTCCATGAAGGGCATCTTTGATACCCTCAAACATGCTGCCCTTATCCTTCAGAGCGGGGGTGGCACAGGTTTTTCCTTCTCCAGACTCAGACCAAAATCCGACATTGTACGTTCAACAGGCGGGATCGCCAGTGGCCCTGTATCCTTCATGAAGATATACAATACAGCCACAGAGGTCATAAAACAGGGCGGGGCCCGAAGGGGTGCCAACATGGGTATCCTCAGGGTTGACCACCCTGACATCATTGACTTCATCAAGGTAAAAAGGGATACAAAAGAACTTGCCAACTTTAACATATCAGTTGCTGTAACTGATGCATTCATAAGGGCGCTGAAGAGGGACGGGTATTATAAACTCGTAAACCCACGGACAAAGGAGGTCGTGGCAAAGATAAGGGCAAGAGAGGTCTTCAAGGAGATGGTCCTCAGTGCCTGGGAGACAGGTGACCCGGGCGTTGTCTTCATTGACAGGATAAACAGGGCAAACCCCACCCCCCATATCGGTGAGATAGAAAGCACCAACCCCTGCGGAGAACAGCCGCTGCTGCCCTATGAGGCATGTGTGCTTGGCTCGCTTAATCTATCAAAATATGTACGGGATTCAATCCTTAGTGATAACCCTGCCCCATGGATTGATTTTGATACCCTCAGGAGGGATATATTCACTGCTGTAAGATTCCTTGACAATGCCATTGATGCCAACAAATTCCCCCTCCCCGAGATAGAGCAGATGCATAAGGGCAATCGCAAGATCGGCCTTGGTGTGATGGGCTGGGCGGACATGCTTGTGCTCATGGGTATTGTCTACAACTCAAAGGAAGGGTTCAGGCTGGCAAGGAGGGTCATGAAATTCATTCAGGACACATCAAAGGAGGCCTCCCGGGAACTTGCCCGTGAGAGGGGGCCTTTCCCGAATTACAAAGGCTCTGTATATGACAAAAAAGGTGGTCCCATCCTGAGGAATGCTACCACAACCACAATTGCCCCTACAGGCACACTCTCCCTGATAGCTGACTGCTCAAGTGGCATTGAGCCCATATTTGCCATTGCCTACAAACGGCTGATCCTGGATACCGAATTCACGGAAATCAACAAGTACTTCTTCCAGCTTGCAAAGAAAAGGGGCTTCTACTCCAAGAGGCTTGAAAAGGCGGTTTTAAAGAAGGGGACACTAAGGGATCTGAAAGGGGTTCCGCAGGAGATAAAAGACCTCTTCAGGACCGCCCTTGAGATCCCTCCTGAAGACCATATTGAGATGCAGGCCTCTTTCCAGAAATACACAGACAATGCCGTCTCCAAAACAATAAACATGCCTCCCGAGGCAACACCGGATGACGTGGCACGTGCCTTTCTGCTTGCCTATGAAAAGGGCTGCAAGGGGGTTACCGTCTTTCGGTATGGTGCCAAAAAGAAAGGAACTCTGGTAAGATTACATGATAGTGATTGATGAGATGGTTAACACTGTAATTCATCTACCGTTAAAGGGAAAGAGATGCTGAAAGCAGTGGCATGGTAAAGTCTTACAGCTCGTTCCCGGCAGCCATCCACGGCTGCTTCCGATCGGACTCTACCATACCACTATAACAAACATTTTCACTGGATTTGTGAATAAGGAGGTATTCAGGATGATTCTTGGTGTAAATGTTGACCATGTTGCTACAGTTCGTGAGGCACGAAAGACCTTTGAACCTGACCCCGTCATGGCTGCAACCCTTGCCATCCTTGGAGGTGCCGATGGAATCACAGTACACCTGCGGGAAGACAGACGTCATATCCAGGACAGAGACCTGCGGCTGCTCCGTGAGACAGTGCCTGTTGAACTCAATCTTGAAATGGCAGCAACTGATGAAATGATAGGAATTGCCATTGATGTAAGACCTGATCTGGTTACTATTGTGCCGGAGAAAAGGGAGGAACTCACCACAGAGGGAGGCCTTGACCTTGAGGCTATGGACCAGAGGCTGAGGGATGCTGTAAAAAGGCTCAACGACTCGGGCATACCCGTGAGCTTTTTTATCAACCCCTCAATCTCTGATGTGGATATCTCAAAGGATATGGGCGCACAGATGGTGGAGATCCACACGGGACATTACGCCAATGCAAAGGGACAAAGGCAGCAAGAGGAGCTTCAAAAAGTAAAGGCTGCTGTTGATCGGGCAAGGCTCAACGGGCTCAGGGCAAATGCAGGACACGGGCTTACATATTACAATGTCAAACCCATAGCAGCAACTGAAGGTATAAGAGGGCTATACATAGGTCATAGCATAATCTCCCGCGCAGTGCTTGTGGGTATTGAGCGGGCTGTCAGGGAGATGAAGGAGTTAATGATTAAGTCCCGGAGCCAGCTATAAAATAACAAAGAATAGCTGGAAGCAGTGACATGGTAGAGTCTGAGCGGTTTTGGGGAGGAGCAGGCCATGGAGGGCCTGCGAGAATGAGAGGAATTAGAAGATTTACTGAACAGTGGGAGAATCATGAATGTTAAAATTCAGTATTATAAATAACTTTAAAGGAGGCATCAAATATCATTTACGGAATAGGTGTGGATATAGTTGATGTAAGTAGGATTGAGGCAGCAGCAAAAAAATGGGGTAACAGGTTTCTCAAGAGGGTCTTCACTGAAAATGAACTGGGCTACTGCCTTAAAAAAACACAGCCCTACACATCCCTTGCTGCGAGGTTTGCTGCCAAGGAGGCATTCATAAAGGCGCTACAGGCAGAGGTGGTTATACCACTAAGAGATATAGAGACGATCAACAACAAAAGTGGTGTACCATCAATAAGGTTATACGGACGGACAAAGGAGATCTTTGATGAATTGACCAGTGAGGGCAGTATTCACCTGAGCCTGAGCCACGACGGGAAACTATCAATTGCCTTTGTGATAATAGAGGTGAAACC
>DROX01000100.1 GCA_011321725.1 Nitrospirota bacterium
CCTTCTGCATCAGCAGATGCAGTTATTGCGACTTCTACTCCACCCTATCTGATGACGAAACAAGAGATGCCTTCCTGAGGGCACTACTGAAAGAGATACAATCCACAGGCTACGGAGAACCCATTGACTCCATATACCTTGGTGGAGGCACACCATCGCTGCTTTCACCCGGAGATATTGAGGTTATTCTGGATGCCCTTGCCCATGCCTTTAAAATCAAGGATGGTGCCGAGATAAGCATTGAGGCAAACCCTGTCACCTTTGACAGGGTCAAACTGAGGGCCTTCAGGAGCCAGGGAATCAACAGGCTCAGCCTGGGGATACAGTCACTCAATGACAGTGAACTCAGGCTCCTTGGAAGGATACACACTGCGGAGGATGCGATAGATGCCATTAACATGGTCTCAGAGGTCTTTGATAACTATTCCCTTGACATTATCTACGGGATACCCTGCCAGGATAAAAGTGGGCTTGACCACACCCTGAGAGGCATACTCACCTTTTCACCGCCCCATATCTCAGCCTATGAACTTGAATATCACGAGAACACCCTGCTCCATAAAGATTTGATCCAGGGCAGGATCACACCTCCTGGTGACCCTGATGTATCAGGGCTATACATTCATCTCTGCGATGTTCTTACGGAGAGGAACTATGTTCACTATGAGATATCAAACTTCTCACTGGAGGGTTTTCATTGCCGCCATAACCTCAACTACTGGCTCAGGGGGGATTACATAGGGTTCGGCCCCTCTGCACACTCCCTGATAGGAGACCGCAGATACAGTAACATTGCAGATATTAAGGAATATATTGACCGTGTGGAAAGGACAGGCTCTGCTGTTGAGAAGACCATCCTTCTCACTGAAAGAGATCGCATAGAGGAGGAGTTAATGCTGGGGCTCAGGACATCCCGGGGTGTTGACAGGACAAGGTTCGCCTCTGACGAGCCTGTCCTGGGGGCCCTTGAGAGGGATGGTTTGATACACAAAAATCCGGAGCGTATCATCCTTACTCCAAAGGGGATGCTCGTCTCCAATGCCATTATTGTGGAACTCCTTGAAAGGCTGTAACAGCATTGACTGATACGCCTGTGCAGTAGAAAAAGAAGGCTGGCTCCTGCGAGCCAGCCAAAAGGAGGGGGTTAGAGGAGATGTGGGGAGGTCAGACGGAATTCACGATCTCGCCTGCTATCTCATTAATGGGCAGCACCTTGTCAGCAAGGCCTGCATCCACTATCGCCTTTGGCATACCGTAGACCACTGAGGTGGCCTCATCCTGTGCGATTGTTCTGCCACCGTCCTGCTTGATCTTCCTTATGCCCTTGAGGCCGTCATTGCCCATCCCTGTAAGAATGACACCCAGCACCCTCCCCGGGAAGACCTCTGCGGCTGAAAGCATCATTACATCAACAGAGGGTTTATATATGCTTTCACCATTGTCTGAGAGGAGCCTGACCCTTACGTCAATGGCCTTTCTCCTCAGCAGACCCATATGTCCACCACCAGGGGCTATATATACGGTACCGCTTTTTATGGGCTCTCCACTTTCAGCCTCCTTCACATTGATGCTGCTGAGCTGGTTGAGCCTCTCCGCAAAGGGGCCTGTGAAGCTCTTTGGCATATGCTGGGATACAAGTACAGCCACGGGAAAGTCTGCTGGCAGTCTTGGTATAATCTCCTGGAGTGCCCTTGGTCCACCTGTGGAACAGCCTATTGCCACAAGCCCCACCTTTCTCTGACCCTCAAAGCTCTTTCTTATTACAGTGACTTTCTCCCTCGCCCTCCTCTTTGGAGGGACAAATCTCTTCCTGCCTATCTCTTTCAGTTTCCTGAGGAGATGGTCCTTGATCTTGACAATGTTTATTGAAAGGTCAGAGAGGTTCTTGGGGATAAAGTCCAGCGCACCAAGCTCAAGTGCCTCAATGGTCTCTCTGGCACCCTCTGTGGTAAGAGAGCTGAGCATAACCACAGGTACAGGGGATTTATCCATGATCACCTTCAGTGCCTCAAGGCCGTTCATCCTTGGCATCTCTATATCAAGGGTTACTATATCAGGCCTCAGTGATATGACCTTGTCTATCGCCTCAACACCATCCCTTGCCGTACCCACCACAACAAAGTCAGGATCAGAGGTGATCATCTTTGTAATTGCATTCCTCATGAATGCAGAGTCATCCACAACAAGGACGCGTATCTTCTTGTCGTGATTATACATAGGCCACCTCAGAAGCTGTAACAAACTGTAACATCATGGCAACATCAATGATGAGTACAACCTTGCCGTCACCTGTAATGGTAGCGCCAGCGATTACACTGGAGTCTTTGAAGTTAATGATCTCACCCTCCACAGCCTTGATCACCACCTCTTCCTGTCCCTTGAGTCTGTCTACAACGATCCCGAATTTCTTGTCTTCTGCATTTACGACAACAATGTAGCATCTCTCCTTATTGCCATCATCAGAGATGCTGAAAAGCCTCGCCAGACGGAGAATGGGGACTATCTCACCCCTTAACTGTATTACCTCCTGTGTGTCAATAGTCTTTATTTCGTCCTTTCCGATCTTGACCGTCTCAATCACTGTTGCAAGGGGGATTGCATAGGTCTCACCCTGTACCTCAACCATGAGTGTCTGTATGATGGCAAGTGTCAGGGGCAGTTTGATTACGAACCTGGTACCCCTGTCCTGTTCAGTAATGACATCTATCACACCATTGAGATTTGCAAGGTTTGTCTTCACAACATCCATCCCCACACCCCGACCTGATATATCACTGACCTGCTGCGCTGTTGAAAAGCCTGGCAGGAATATATACTCCAGCGCCTCCTTGTCCGATACGGAGTTGATCTGATCCTCTGTCACAAGCCCCTTTTCAAGGGCCTTTCTTTTTACAGCCTCAACATCAATGCCCCTGCCGTCATCCTCCACCTCAATGACGATATTATTACCCTCCTGGGATGCAGAGAGTCTCAAGGTCCCCTTTGGAGGTTTACCCTTCTTAATACGTTCATCCTTTGCTTCTATCCCATGGTCTATGGCGTTTCTGATGAGATGTACAAGGGGGTCTGCAATGTTTTCTATCACTGACTTGTCAACCTCTGTATCCTCACCTGTAATAAGGAGTTCCACCTCCTTGTTTCGTGACCTTGCAAGGTCCCTGACCATCCTGGGGAATTTATTGAACACCTTCTTTACGGGCTGCATCCTTGTACGCATCACCGCCATCTGAAGGTCAGAGGTGATGAGGTTCAGAAAGGCCATTGTCTCTGAAAGGGATAATACCTCTGAATCATCTGCATACCGTGATTCCAGGTTGGAGGTGATCTTCATGAGCCTGTTTCTTCCGAGCACAAGCTCTCCCACAAGGTTCAGGACGGTGTCAAGCCTTTCCACATCAACCCTTATTGTCTGCTCAACATGTATTGACTCCTTTTGTGGCTGTGGCTCTCTGTTCCTGTCCTGTGTTGCTGGTTCGGCTGCCAGAGGACCCTGGGGTGTCTCCACCCTATGTGGAGCCTCATCCGATGGCGTCTGCGGTGTCTCATCGGAGGGCGCCGTCTCTTCGGACATGGAGGCCCCGGTAGTTTCTTCCTCACTCTTCTTCTCTGCCAGACCTCCTGATTCAATTGCGGTAAGTCTGGCTATGATATCTGAAAGGTCTTCCCTTTGATTGTCCTGGTTTTTTACATGCTCAAGCAGTTTCTTCAGGATATCAACCGCCTGAAGGATCACATCCATGATCTCAGGGGTTGCCTCCATTATTCCGTCTCTGAGTTTTTTCAGCACATTCTCTGTTGCGTGGGTCAGTTCAACAATCTGGTCAAATCCCAGGAAACCAGCAGCGCCCTTGATGGTGTGTACACTCCTGAATATCTCGTTAAGAAGCGCCTGGTTTGATCTGTCCTTTTCAAGTTCCACGAATTTCTCGTCAAGACCGTCAATTATCTCCTGGGTCTCAATAATAAAGTCCTCAATTATCTCTCTCATCTCGTCTGACATAAGCTCCTCCGGATGTACCTTTGAAGATCAATCAGTTTTTGTATAGCTTCTGGTATATCTGCTCCATCTTCTGTTTCAGGGTCTCTGCAGTAAAGGGCTTGACAATATAGTTGTTGACCCCTGCCTTGATTGCAGCGATCACTTTGTCTTTCTCAGCCTCTGCAGTCACCATCAGTACGGGCAGGTCCTTCAGCTCGCTATCAGACCTGATGGTCTTCAGCATCTCAAGCCCGTCCATGTTGGGCATGTTCCAGTCAGATACAACAAAGTCAAACTTCTTTGCCCGCAGTTTCTTCAATGCCTCGGCTCCGTTCTCGGCCTCCTCAATGTTGCTGTATCCAAGCTGCTTGAGCACATTTTTTACAATCTTACGCATCGTTGAGAAGTCATCCACCACGAGTATGCGCATATCCGGATTAAACATTGAGATCACCTCCTCTTTGGAATATCTTCTTAAGGAGCATCCTTACAGTCTCGTTTATCTGGTCTGCTGTGACAGGCTTGACAAGATACGCATCAGCCCCGGCCTGCATTGCCCGCTCCTTCTCGTCCTTGTCCGCCTCTGTCGTGACCATAAGCACAGGGATATGACTGTAAAGGGGTTCCTTTTTCATGCTTCTTGTAAACTCTATCCCGTCCATATAGGGCATATTCAGGTCGGTAAGCACGATGTTGACATCCGTCTGTCCAAGCTTTTCCAGTGCATCAAGCCCGTTCTCTGCATAGGTCACCTCATATCCCTTTGATTTCAGGTACATACCAAGGAGTTTCCTTGTAACACTGTCATCATCTACCACGAGTATCCTCATGTTCAACCCCTTTTGTAAACAACGGTTCTATTTATTACAAGGGGCTTGAAGGCCCTTGTAATATTGTGCAGGCTCTCTGAGGCCCCTATAAAGAGGTATCCACCCGGTTTAAGGGCATCAAAGAGATGGGATACCACCTTCTTCTTTGCCTTGTCATCAAAGTAGATCAGCACGTTCCGGCAGAAAATAACATCATAGTTTCTGAACCTCTTCATGGCAAACTCGTCAACAAGGTTGACCCTCTGGAATCTGACAGACCTCTTTATTGAATCATCTAAGATAAAGGAATGTCCCGATTGCCTGAAGTACTTTTTCATGAAACTCTCCGGTACGTTCCTGACCGAATAGGAGCTGTATACGCCACGTTTTGCAGCCTCAAGTACTGTTTCGCTCAGGTCTGTACCTATTATCTCCATTGTCACGCCACCCACCTTGTATCTCTCCCTGAAAAGCATTGATATGGTATAGGGTTCCTCGCCTGTAGAACAGCCTGCTGACCATACCCTGAACCTGTACCTGCCATTGCTGCTGAGTTCAGGAAAGATGTGGTCAAAGAGGATATCAAAGTGCTGCGGTTCCCTGAAGAAATATGTCTCATTCGTTGTAACAGCATCAAAGAGGGATTTGATCTCGTCACCATCTGCATTGTACCTGAGAAAATAGAAGTAATCCTCATACCCCTTGAATCCCTTCTCATGTATCCTGCGCTGGAGTCTGTTCTCCAGCAGATACTTTTTTGAGTCACTGATGTATATACCTGTCCTCTCATAGATGAAATCTCTGAGCTTCCTGAAAACACTTTCATCAAGCCTCTCTTCCTTAGTCACAGCTTAAGGCCTCCAGAGCTGTTTCACGGATTTCAGCCTCAGGATGGTTGACAAGGCTTTTAAGGTTCTTCCTTATGTCCTCCCTTTCGCTGTATTTCTTGAGTATCCTGATTGTTTCTATCACTACGGGAATGTTCCTGTCCTTTAACATCTCCTTCAACCTTGAGATATGCCTCTCCGGGGCAGTGGCCCCGATTCCCTTGACCGCATAATACCTGACCCACATGTCTGTATCATCAAGAAGGTTCAGGAACATATCCTCACCATAACCGCTATCAATAAGACTAATCACCGCAGCCCTTCTTATCTCGGCATCCCTGTCCTTGACAAGCTCCTTCAATCTGTCAAGACACTTTTCCTCAAAGGCAAACTCACCGAGCCTTCTTATCGCCTCAATCCTGACCTCCATCTCCTCAGCCTCTGAAAGCCTTATCAGTACATCCGCGTTGTTCGTAAACCTTGCCACCAGCTTTTTTGTATAGAGATCATATTCATCCAGACCATCAAGAAACCTCTCTTCATCCAGCCTCAGGAGTGTTATAACCGTCTCCTCCCTTACATCCTTGTAGGGTTCAGCCTTTAGATGTTCTGATAGGGGCTCAAAGGCCCTCTTGTCACCTATATCACCAAGGGCCTTTATGGCAGCCCTCCTTACATGTCCATCAGGGTCTTCAATGGCTGTTATGACCTCCTCATAGGCCTCCTCACACTTCATTTTTCCGATCGCCTTCATGCCGGCCCTTCGTATGTCCCTGATGTCGGACCTGAGGAGTTCAACAAGGGTTCCCACCGCATCCTTACAGCCAAGCTCACCAATAGACTCAATGGCAATCACCTTTGCCCTGTACTTGAGTTCTCCTGACCGGAGCAGTTCAATCAGGACATCACAGGATCCTATATCCACAATTGATTCCCTGATAATGCTGATCAGATCCTGCTCGAGGGGGTTGAGAGGGTCCATCTCACCACCCCGTTCAAGGATCTCCCTTACCGCATCACTGGCCTTGATAAGCACCAGTCCCTTTAGTGCATGTATCATCTCATCCCTGTCATCACTTCGTAGCATCTCAAGGAAGGTCTCCTTCAGATTGCCGTCCTCTGGTGTGAGCCCAGAGTTGACAAGCGCCTTAAGTATGAGTTTTTTTTCCGAATCAGCTGCCTTCTTTAGATAGCCCTTCAGGATCCCTGCTGCCTCGGGATGAGGTATTGCTGACAGGGCCTCAATTGCAGCATACCTTATGGCATCCGACCCTGAATCAAGCAGACGGCTCAGGGGCTCAATGAACTCAACATCCTTTAATCTTCCCATGGAGTCCAGTGCGCTGAAACAGACCCACTCGTCGTCATCAAGTGCCTCAATAAGCTCATCCTTCAGGTCATGACAGCCGATCTTTCCGATGGCCGAGGCTGTTGCTGCCCTCACATTCGGGTTGGGATCTTTCATCAGATCCCTCAGGTAGGGACAGCTTTCCCTGTCTTTCAGTTCAGCAATAAGATCAACCCCGAACTTCCTTACATCATCATCCTTGTCTATCAATAGCTTTCTTATGATCCTTATGTTACCTATCTCCTTCATCACCAGAAGGGCGGTATTCCTCAGCAGTGCGTGCTCGCGCAGCAGTGGAAGCATCATATAGGCTGTTACCTCGCCACCTATGCTGATCAGCGACCTCATGGCAGCATCCGAGACACCCGGGTTTTCGTCCTCCAGTGCCCTGATCAATGGGTAGATGGCCCTCTCATCCGCATACTGGAGCTCCTCAGCAGCCTGTCTCCGTCTTTCCGGATCAGGGGATTGTAGCTCCTTGACAAGCTTATTTATGTACTCAGACTTCATGATTTTAATAATCTTATCGGATATTTTTTTATAATCTTTAATACTTGTCTTTAATACTTGTTACCCTTCTTAAGAATGGACTTTATACTCAGCAATGCCTTTGCATGTAACTGGGAAACCCTTGATTCTGAAAGGTGCAGTACCCTGCCGATCTCCTTGAAGGTGAGTTCATCCCAGTAGTAGAGTGAAAGGATCATCCGCTCCCTTTCGGGCAGGTCACTTATGGCATCGGCCAGTATCCTTTTCATGTCAGCCTTTTCTGCACTCTCAAGGGGGGTATCCACGGAGTCATCCATTATATGTTCATGGATATTGTAATCCCCGTTGCCATTGTCCACCCTGGACTCAATCTCATCAAGGCTGAGCGTGACAGCACCGCTTGCATCACTCATCAGCCTGAAGAGCTCATCAAGGTCTATGCCAAGATACTCAGCTACCTCCTCCTCGGATGGTGGCCTGCCAAGGTCTTTTTCCAGCTGTGAAAAGGCGCTTTTCAGCTCGTTTATCTTCTTCTGGAGGTGTTTTGGGGCCCATTCAGCTGACCTCAGTTCATCAAGCATCGCCCCTTTGATCCTGTACTCTGCAAAGGTCTTCAGTGCAGCATTCCGGGAGGGGTCAAATCTGTCAAGGGCATCAAGCAGCCCCATTATCCCCACACTTATAAGATCATCAATCGTGAGCTGTGGTGGTAACCTCCAGGCAAGCCTGTAGGCGGTATACTTTATGTATGGAAGCATATCCTTTATGATCTGTTCTTTGTCCTCTGCTGTTATGGCCTGTTTATATCCCAACATTTTCACCTACCCCGAGAATATTTCCAAAGAAGAACTGGATCCCTCCTTTAAGCATACCCCTGCTATGGGTATCCTCAATCCTCCTGGATAGATCACTAAAGGCCCTTGAAGAGGGGCTGTTGGGATACCTCACAATAACAGGGTTCTGCATCTTTACACACCTTGGTACCATTGGATCATAGGGTATGAAGCCAAGATAATTGATGGAGAGGTTGAGAAACCTCTCGGTAACGAGCTGGAGCCTTCTGAAGACCTCCCTTGCCTCTGCCTCACCAGATACGTAATTGACCAGTATGTTGAAATACTTCTCCTGGTATTTTGTATGCAGAACCTTGATGAGTGCATAGGAGTCGGTAAGGGATGTGGGCTCCGGTGTTACAACAACCACGATATCCTGCGCACCAAGACAGAAAAAGGTGACATTTGTTGATATCCCCGCACCTGTATCAATCAGGATGTAATCAACCCTCTTATGAAGCCCCTCAAACTCCTCAAGGAGCCTCAGCTTCTGAACCTCGTTAAGATGGGTGAGTTCCTCTATACCAGAGCTTGCCGGCACAATAAGGATACCCTCGGGGCCCTTTATGATGATATCCTCAAGCCTTTTCTCTCCATTGATGACATGCTGTATGTTGTATCTCGGGCTCAGACCGAGTAAGACATCCACATTACAGAGGCCGAGGTCTGCATCAAAGATCATTACCCTCCTGCCCCGCCTCTGCAAAGAGATGGCAACATTTGCAACAATATTCGTCTTGCCCACACCGCCTTTGCCGCTTGTAATGGTGATGGTCCTGAGATGTTCCCTGTTGTGGTTATCGCTCTTCATTGACTCACTCCTTTATTTGGTCTGATCTTGTTGTCATTGTTCTCCAGGATAAGCCTTGCCACTGTCCTGCTGTCAGGAAAGAGTATGTCATTTGGTATCCTCTGTCCTGTTGTCAGGTATGCAATGGGTCTGCTGTAGATCAGGGAGAGGTTGTATATGCAGCCCCTGTTAACAGATTCGTCTAACTTGGTGAATCCAAGACAGTCAATATCCATCTCCTTGTAGTACCTGTATGATTCTGTCAGGAAATCGTTATCACTTGATGCACTCATTATCAGATGAGTCTCAATGGGCAGGTCAGACCTGCAGAGCCTTTTGAGCTGGTCAAGGTATCTCCTGTCAGAGGGATGCCTTCCTGCGGTATCAATAAAGACCCTGTCAATGTTATTGAATCTGCTCAGGGCCCTTTTTGTCTCGTCAGCATCAAAGACCCTGGCAAAGGGGATGTTAAGAATCCTGGTGTATGCCCTCACCTGTTCGGCTCCGCCCATCTTATAGCTGTCAAGGCTTATTATGGCTATCCTCTCACCCCTCTTGATCGCCTGTGATGCAAGCTTGATGATCGTTGATGTCTTGCCAGAGCCTGTCGGACCAAAGAGCAAAACCATCTTTGATGATCCTCCAGGATCAACTGTCCTTATCTCCTTTGAGAGTATCTCCAACAGGGAATCCATGTCCTCTGCCTTCTCGCACAGCCTGAGGGCGAACTCCTCCCTTATTGATATCCCTGTAAGCATCTTCAGGAGCCTGTATTTCCTCTCAGGCATCCTCATCTGGTAGCCACTCTTCTTCATGAGAATAAGGACATCCCTCAGTTCTGCTATCTCCCTGCGGAGTGTGAGGAGTTCA
>DROX01000101.1 GCA_011321725.1 Nitrospirota bacterium
GAGAGATCAATAAAAGGATACTCTTCACTGAGCCTGAAACCCCTCATAAATGCCACCGGTGTGGTAATCCATACCAATCTTGGCAGGGCCCCACTTCATAAAGGTGCCATAGAAAACATGGTAAAGATATCCGGAGGATATTCAAACCTTGAATATAACCTCCAGGAGGGAAGAAGGGGGAAAAGGTACGACCATATAAAGGGCATCCTGACCGAATTAACAGGTGCTGAGGATGCTGTTGTGGTAAACAACAACGCTGCTGCAGTGCTTCTATGTCTCAGCGCAATGGCAAAGGGAAAGGAGGTTGTTGTTTCAAGGGGTGAGCTTGTTGAAATCGGTGGTTCATTCAGGATACCCGATGTTATGCTCCAGAGTGGTGCACTCCTTCATGAAGTGGGAACAACCAACAAGACACACCTGAAAGACTATTCATCTGCAATAAATGAGAACACCGCTCTCTTCTTAAAGGTGCACCAGTCAAACTACAGGATTATAGGGTTCACAGAGGGGGTCCCGGTAGATGAGCTTGTGAATCTTGGACAACTCCATGGTATACCGGTAATGTTTGATCTCGGAAGCGGGTGTTTTGCGGATCTCAGCAGGTATGGTATCAGGGGAGAGCCTGTTGTCAGAGATGTTGTTGAAAAGGGTGTTGATATTATAACCTTCAGCGGTGACAAGCTGCTTGGTGGTCCTCAGGCAGGTATCATCATCGGAAGGAAAAAGTTTATTGACAGGATATCTACCCATCCACTCATGAGAGCGGTAAGAATTGACAAGCTCACCTTATCCTCTCTTGAATATACCCTTCATCTGTATGCTGATATTGACAGGGCCATAAAAGAGATTCCCGTGCTGAAGATGTTACTCCAGGACACTGGTACCATCAAGAAACGTGCTGAAAGGTTAGCAAGGTCAATGAAAAAGATACTCCCCCATTTTACCATCGCTGTGGAGAGGGATACATCCCAGGCTGGCGGAGGTTCTTTGCCAGGCATTTCGCTTCAGACCTATGTGGTATCCCTGAGACACCACGATATATCCGCAACAGAAATAGAAAGGCTTTTGAGGGAATCAGACCCCCCTGTTATAGCAAGAATCAGGGATGAGAGTGTGCTTTTTGATGCAAGAACTATCAGGGATGAAGAGATAAAAACATTTATAGATGTATTGAGTTCAGCCCTATCAGAAGCTGGCCCTATTTAATCTCTTTGATTTCCTGAAGCCCTCAAAGACACAATCAATATGCCTGTGTTTGACCTTTTCTATGGGCATTCCTGCAGATTTTCAGATTTGACCAGATTCCCTCCAAAATGATAAATTATATGGTTTGTTTTTTTCGGTTTACGTTTCCCAACAACCACGCACTATATTACTACTCACAGGAAAGGGGGTATGAAGACGATGGCAGAGAAGAAGAAGTCAAAGACCGATGTTGCCGCAAGGAAGGCAAACAAGAGCGTATCCAACATCTGTCGCATATGCGGCAACAAGGTTGAGGTCGTCATGTCCGTCTCGCCAACAGGCAAAAAGAGAATGAGACGCCTCTGTTGCGAAGGTTAATCTATCAAGGATGCCCATGAGCGGGCATCCTTGACATCTTCAACAACCCTCTCTCATCCCTCCATGTCATAACCCCTCTGATAGATAAAGATCATGCAAAAGAGACAGGATGTTGAAAAGCTCATTACTTCTCAGGGTTGTGCTTGTATGACAGCTAATGTTACAATCAAGAAAAAATCAGCAGTGTCCAAAATAATCCCGGATCAATAGTGTCTGGTAAAAAATACAGAAACAATATTATTAAGGATAGGGGGTATTAATTTTGAGCGGATTTAAATTTTGGATAAGATTTGCCCTGGAGGGCAAATCGCAAAATTTCCTCGGAGCAGGCCATGGAGGGCCTGCGAGAATGAGACGAAAAATTAATACCCCCTGTCCTAAAAAGCTTTAGAAACTTTATCGGACATAATAATCCCGGATATATCATGAAAGGTTTGTCTTATGGCCTCAAGATCTAAAAGCGATGTATGCCCTGTAACAGCAGGCTATCTCCTGATCTGTCCTGTCAGGAGGATTATACATGATCCAGAAAAGATACTTTCCCCTTATATCAAAGAGGGGATGACACTCCTTGATGTAGGCCCGGGCATGGGCTATTTCACAATCCCCATGGCAAGGCTTGCAGGTGAAAGGGGTCGGGTGATTGCCGTGGATATCCAGAAGGAGATGCTTGAAAAGCTCAGAATGAGGGCACTTCACAGAGGTGTTGCAGAAAGAATTGAACTGATACAAGCAGATGAGAACTCCTTGAACCTGTCAAACTACAGAGAAAGGATTGACTTTGCACTTGCCTTTGCAGTAGTACATGAGTCACCAGATGCTGAGCGACTGTTCAGGGATATCTATTCAGCCATGAAAAAAGGGGGCAGTCTCCTATTTGTTGAACCTATCGGACATGTTTCAAGAAAAAAATTTGAAGATTCCCTGAAGGCAGCTGAAATTGCAGGGTTCATCCTATCCGGACGGCCTTCCCTTTTTCTGTCACACTCTGCCCTTCTGACAAGATCAGGAGACGAATAGGTAATACTCAATCATCAACTATCTCTATCTCCTCATCATTGTCATCAAAGGCAAGCATGCTCTTCAGGAGCAAAAGCCGTTCCTGCGGACTCATGCTCAGATAAAAGGAACTACCCATCATCATCCTGACCACCTCAGACACCGAATCCCTTGACTTGACATCATCCAGGATACTCATAACATCACCTCCATAGAAGATTTAGCAAGATCCATTCCATCAAGAAAAAATCCCGGACAGATGGGAAGGGAATGGTTTCCATATTGATATAACAGGATTTTTGTTTGTAGCAGAGGTTAAATGAAGGGATACCAACACAAGAGCATCTGCACATGGGTGGAAAATTCTTTCATGATATAGGGAAAGGATTTCCTGTAGATTCCTTTGTACACCGTGATACTCTCTGTCTTGTTCTCAGCCTTTAACCTCTCTCCAGTGAGATTATAATTATGAATTTTATCTCTGAAAGGGGGTTAAAGTTTTCTGGATTATGTCCGATAAAGTAGTAATGATATCTAATGAAAAGTATGTTGGGGGCAGATAAATGAGACTCTTGAGGAGTGCCTTTCTGATCTTTGGTGTTTTCATCCTTGTCGTTTTTAATCTCCATGTTAATACAATGGCCAAGGAGATGAGCGGCTCTAACTGCAGGAACTGTCACGGAGAGATATACAGAAAGGCCATAAACAGCCCCTATCAACACAGGATCGTGGTTGACGGTTGTGTCATCTGTCACAGAGAGAATCAAACAGGTGAGGAAGATTTCAGCACCAACGAACTAAAACTCAACATAAACACACCTGTTTCCCTGAAGGCCTTTATTATTCACATCAGGCATCTGAAGAAAGACAAAAGATACAAAATGGAGGTCCTTTTAGAGGATGAGTATGGGAACACAACCAGGACTGTCAGGAATGAAGTGATCCCGGAAAAACTCCCAGATCTCACAGGAAAGATCGGGACATTGAATATTATCAGCGATGTCCAGGTCAGGGAGGTAAAGAAGGGACCCTATGTAAAGGCGGTGCTAACATGGCATACCGATGCACCAGCCACAACATCAGCGGAGTACATGCTGAAGGACAGCAAGGGGCGTCCATACTTCAGGAGCTACAGGGACCTCTATAGCTGGGATCACAAGATTGAACTCAACCGTTTACGTCATAAAAGTATTTACAGCTTCAGGGCCAAGTCCGAAGGCCTCCTGGGAAAGTCCCTTACCTCAAAAGAGACCACAATTGATACATCCAGGGAGATAAAAGGACCTGATACCACTGAAAGCTCCCAGCCGGTCGTTAACAAACTGAAGGCATTCCGTATAAGGGGACAGGATGGGCTGTTTTTATGGGTTGAGGCAGACAGGCCTGCCTACTGTAATGTGAGAATAGAGGAGATAAAAGAAAAGACATCAAAGCCCATGCATAAAATAAGAATTGATAAATACACCACAATTGATGTATGCAAGGGATGCCATTCCTTCAGCGTCTCCCATCCTGTGGGAATGAGGGCAGAGGGAGAACATGTCAGGACCCCCACAGACCTGCCCACCATTGATAATGGTATCATAACATGTACAAGCTGTCATGACCCCCATGGAAGCAAGAACCCTTTTCTGGCAAGGATAGACTTCAAGGCGGATCTCTGTTTAAAATGTCATGACAATACAATCTACAGGAGATAGGAGGCAGTGATGCGGAATAGACGGAAGAAGATCAATTTTTCTGTAAAAAGGGAGATGCAGTTAAGGCTGCTACTGAAGATTCTCTCCATAGTCACGATCGGCATTGGAATAATGGGGCTGATCTTTTATTTCTATAGCAACAGGGAGATTGGCCAGACCTATCGTCAGTTTCATGTAACAGCAAGGAACTTCCTGGACTATCTGCTGCCTGCTGTGATCATCTCACTTGTACTCGGCTTTGTGGCATCAATAGCCATCACGATATTTTTCCCCCACAAGATAGCAGGACCTCTCTACAGGATAGAAAGAGACCTCAGGGAAAAAGTGGGAGAGGGTGACCTGAGTGTACGGTTTATCCTCAGGAAGGGTGACGAGGTTCAGGACCTTGCCGATGCTATTAACACTACCTTAGAGAAGTTAGGAGCAAAGATTGAAGGTGTGAACAATGCTGTGGAAAGGATTGAGGTGGCTATCAGAAACAAGGCCGATGACAGGGAGATAGAGAGACTGGTCAAGGAACTGAAGGATGCGTTGGATGTATTCAAGTTATAGGTTATGAGACAGCTGCAGAATCACTTTTTCAGGACATTGGTAAGCACCCTCAAAAGTTCATCCCTCTTGTAAGGTTTTCTCAGAAAATCCACAAATCCGATCCTGAGCAACTCCTCTCTGTTCTCATCACTATAGCCACTTGAGGCTATGCATTTCAGTCCGGGGGATATCTCCCGGAGTCTTCTGAATGTCCTTATGCCATCCATCTCGGGCATTGCCCTGTCAATGATGGCAACATCCACCCTTGAAGTAGCTCCCCTCAGGAACTCTATAGCCTCCTTGCCACTCAAGGCTGTAAATACCCTGTAACCAGCATCTTCAAGTGTTGCCTTGACCACATCACAGATTATCTCCTCATCGTCAACTATCAGGACGGTTATCTCCTCCCTTATGACCTCTCTCTCATCTGCCCTCTTCATTGGGGAGGGCCTCTCATGGGTCAGGGGAAGGTATACTATAAACTCCGCGCCTTTCTGTGGAATGCTTTTGACATCAATTATCCCACCGTGGCATTTGACAATGGAATAGACAACAGAGAGTCCAAGACCTGTACCTTTGTGTGCTGACTTTTCCTTTGTGCTGAAGAAGGGATCAAAGATCCTGCCGAGCAGCCCTTCCTCTATTCCCTGTCCCGTGTCTCTTATGCTGACCACTGCACACTCCTTACCACTCAGGTGCGAATACTCCTGAGGTATCCCCCTGTCTGCCCTGGAAAGAGAGATAAAAACGGCTCCACCTTCAGGCATGGCATCACGGGCATTGAGAAGGAGGTTCAGAAACATCTGGTATATCTGGGCTGTATCTCCCTTGATAAACAGCTCAGGGGCGTGAAGCTCACATTCTATCTTTATATTTTCAGGGAGTATCCGCTTTATCGTGGCAATGAAGGATCTGACAAAACCGTTCAGTTCAATAACCTGGTATTCCGTCTCAGCCTTCCTGCCAACCAGCAGTAACTGTCGTGTAAGGTTGGTTGCAACCGTTAACAACTCGTTGCACTTGACGATGTATTTGTCTATATCCTGTGTATCTTTATGCTTCTCTATCAACTCCATGTATCCAATAAGACCTGTGAGTATATTGTTGAAGTCATGGGCTATGCCTGCTGAGAGGGTTCCGATTGATTCCAGCTTCTGGGCCTGCAGAAGTTGTGCCTCCAAAAACCTCTTTTCTTCCTCGGCCTTCTTTATCTCTCTAAGGTCCTTGGCCACGATATTGTAGATGCTATGATGGGTCTTCAGCTTTTTCCTGCCCGTCAGCTCAACAGGCAGGCTGTTGCCTTCAGAATCAACAAAACTGACCTCAAGATTACATATCTCGTCAATCCTGCAGGTACGCTTCTTTTCTATAAACCTGTCCCGGGATTCGGGGGAAAGGATATCCATTATGTTTCTATCAAGCAACCACTTACGACCGTATCCCAGGCATTCGGACATGGTCCTGTTACATTCCAGGATCTTTCCATCGTCATTTATGGTGAAAAGCATGAGGGGACTTTCGTCATAGAGTTCCCTGTAAAGGGCCTCGGTAAACCTCAGTCTTTCCTTCAGTCTTACCTGTTCTGTAACATCATTGACAGTCTCAATAACATACTCCAGAACATCTGTCCCCGGAGCAAACAGGGGGTATGCACTGATCTCCACATAATGGGCCTGGCCATCCCTGCTGTAGTGGATATGGGTGGCACGGTTGTAGACGCCTGTCCTCAGGGTCTTTATCACAGGGCAATCCTCACCATATTCAAAGCAGGGGCTGTCATAACCATGGGAAACCCTGTAACAGTTCATCCCCTTGACCTCTTCCTCGGTAAGGCCTGCCATCTCAAGATATCTCTTGTTTGCCTTTATTATCTTCAAGTCCTTTGATATGACAACTACGCTATCGCCGATCCCCTCAAGCAGTGAGTGCAACAACTCCTCCGAATAGTTGATCCCGGCAAGGGGCTCCTTGTCATGTATCTCCACTATCTTTTCAACATCTCCATTATCATTCTTGACAGGAAATGCCCTGATTACCGAGCCTGTTGCCCTGTTGTCATCCCTTGCCATAACAGGAACACCCTCTTTTAGGGCCCTCTCACCCGGGCAGATTATATGGGCCACAATGCATGATAGCCCCCTCCCCTTGATCGTCTCAGAACAGTTCTTTCCTGTAATATCCAGGTCTTTCAGGTTATAGAATTCAATGAACGCAGCGTTGGCATACTCAATCATGAAGGAGCTGTTGAGGACGAGAACAGGCAGCGATATATTATCTAATATCTCCTTAATATGGCACTCCCCCTAAGTTTTCATCTATATAAACATGAATAATATATGCTGACTGTCCTCTAAAATAATAAAACTTTTCAAAACAAAAAAACAATGATTAACCGAAAAAGGGACGACGGGAAAGCATCTGAAACCAACGGAACCCATCCCTTACCCACTGCTTACTGCTCACAGCATGAAGCACCTGAAATTATTTGGACACCAATGTCCTGACAATATGTTAAACTTTATACATCTACACATGGAGGAGATATGGATAGAACGAGGCTACAGGCCCTACTGGATCACGCCATAGCTGCATCCCTGAAGGCAGGCCATGAGATACTGAAGATCTACGAGACAGACTTTGCAGTAGAACATAAAAAGGACAACTCCCCTCTTACACTTGCTGACATGAATGCCCATAAGACAATCACGGTGTATCTCAAAGAGGCTGAGGCTGTAACGGGTATGAGCATACCCATACTCAGTGAAGAGGGCAGAGATATCACCTATGAGGAGCGGAGGCGCTGGGAGTATTTCTGGCTCGTTGACCCCCTTGATGGTACAAAGGAGTTCATAAAGAGGAATGGCGAGTTTACTGTAAACATCGCCCTTGTACACAAACACAACCCTGTACTGGGGGTGATATACATCCCTGTGAAAGACACCCTCTATTTTGCCGCAAAGACAATGGGTGTCTACAGGCTTGACAGTGCATTTAAGATATTCCCTGACGATGCAGCTACAGTCAGAACAGCATCTGTTTCACTAAATCACCCACCTGTTATTGGATTGGACAACCCTGTCAGGATAGTTGGCAGCAGGTCTCATTCAAACCCTATAGTGGATGAGTTTATTGGCAGGATAAGGGATTCTTTTGGTGATGTGGAGTTTTTATCAGCAGGAAGCTCCCTCAAGTTCTGCCTCATTGCAGAGGGCAGTGCTATTCTGTATCCGAGGTTCGGCCCTACAATGGAGTGGGACACAGCTGCAGGGCAGGCAATTGTGGAATGCTCCGGGGGAAGGGTGCTTGATATCAGAACCGGTAATCCACTGATGTACAACAAAGAGGTACTGAAAAACCCGCATTTCATAGCCACAGGCAATCTTGCCGATAATACACTGAAGGGATTGCTTGAATTGTTTTCCAGGAGGTGATTTGGGAGGATGAACAGGTCTCAGGAGCTTTTTGAGAAGGGGCTTCAGGCACTCAGAGAGGATGAGCCTGTCAGGGCGCTTGCCTACTTTGAGAGGGCCTTATCCATTGAACCAGCGCCTCTGGTAAAATCCTACCTGGCCTACTGCATAGCAAGGGAAAGGGGGCAGGTCTCACAGGCAATAGCCCTCTGCGAGGAGGCCATAAGTGGTGAGGGTGACAACCCACTGCACTACCTCAACCTGGGAAGGGTCTACCTCATAAAAAAGGACAAGGTCAAGGCCATCCAGACCTTCAGGGCAGGCCTTAAGTATGGGACTCATCCCGAGATCATTGCTGAGCTTGAAAGACTTGGCACAAGGAAGCCGCCTGTAATACCTTTTCTGAGGAGAAAAAACCCTGTGAACAAATACCTGGGTCTCATCCTCAGCAGGCTCGGGCTGAGGTGATCAGCCCACTTTCCGTTTCAGTCTCCTGACAAGCTCCTCGTATGAAGATGAACGTATTATCCTGTTGAACTGTCTTCTGTAGTTATTCACAAGGCTTACGCCCTCTATCGTTACATCATAGACCTTCCAGTCATTACCTTCCTTTATCATCCTGTACTCAATGGGTATCTCCGCAGACTGTGATGTTATAACCACTGTTTTTACAAGGGCATAAGGGGGGTCTATCCTTTCATCCTTGTAGATGATCCTCTCATCCCTGTACTGTTCTATTCTCCTGAGATATGTCCTCTCCAGGAGCCCCCTGAAGAGCCTTACAAATTCCTTTCTCTCCTCGGGTGTCCTTTTTCGCCAGTGTCTCGCAAGTGCCCTCTTTGCCATCTCCTCAAAGTCAAACCTCTCCGAGATGGCATCACGAAGGAGCCTTTTCCTCAGCTCCTTTTTGTCCGGTTTTTTAAGTGCAGGGTCCTTGAGTATCCTGATGACCTTATCTACCGTCACCTTCAACTCCTTCATGGGCTCTCCTGCGAAGGATTGCATGTGAGACAGAAAGACAAATACCAGTGCCAGTAAAACAACGAACGCCCTCTTCATATGTGCCTCCTGGGAAAGCCTATTTCTTCAGCTTCCTGTTCCTGTACTGCAGATAGGCATCCTGCATTGAAACATAGGGATCAATGGCAGATGCCTTCAACTCTTCATATTCACCGATATGTAGAGATGTCTTGTTTGTGAACTCCACGGTCCGTACAAGTACAGCCTCTTTGAACGCAAGGTAATTTATGGGATTCAGGAACCCATCCCCTGCAATACCGATGGTATCCCTCAAGGAGGATGGACCAAGCACGGGCCAGACGATGTAGAAACCATGTCCCATCCCGTATGTACCAAGGGTCTGCCCCATATCCTCATCATCTGGTGGCTTCAGCCCCAGATCCTTACCTGCAAAGTCATTAAGGCCAAAGACCCCTCCTGTTGTATTTAATAGAAATCTCAGTGTCTCAACCCCTGCCTTCCTGAGCCTGCCCTGCAGGATTGAGTTCACCACCCTTACGGGTGTGGTAATGTTATGGAAGAAGCTGCCCATGGCATACCTGAAGTCCTCTGGCACCACCGTGGAGTAGCCCCTGGCAAGGGGTTTCAGGACCCAGAAGTACAGTCTGTCATTGAACTCAAAAACCACCCTGTTCAGGGGCTCCAGGGGATCCGGTATGCTCAGGTATTGCTCCTCCTCAAGATAGTCAGGCCCTGCATCCTCTCCACAAACACCCTTTGAGGGGCTAAAAGAAAGCATCAGAAGTATTACAAGGACAAACAGCATATATCTTTTCTTATTTTCCACCTTCTCCCTCCACCTTTCCGAATACAAATTTGGAGATCAACTCCTCCAGATCCACTGCTGATTCGGTCTCCCGTAGCCTGTCTCCATCTGCAAGCAATCTCTCAGAGCCACCAGGTGTGATCTCAATATACTTTTCACCGATAAGGCCCTTTGTCTTTATGGATACAATAGCATCCTCCTGCAGCTTAACATTACGGTCTATCTCCAGAGCCACAACAGCTGTATAGTCCTCTGAGAGGTGGATCTCCTTCACCCTTCCCACCTTCACTCCGGCAATCTCAACAGTGGCACCTGGCTTGAGACCACCTGTCCTGTCAAACTCTGCATAGACCGTATAGCCCCTTTTACCAAGCACTTCCAGCTCGCCAAGGTTTACCGATATATATCCCAGGGCAAGGATGCCCAGGACCACAAAGACTCCCACAAGAAGTTCAATATCAATCTTTCTCATATAGCCTCCTGCATTTAATGTAACACCTTGATAGGCCCTTCAAGTGAACCTGTTATAAACTGCTTAACAATGGGGTTTTCAGAGCGTTGTATCTCCTCGGGCAGCCCCACCTCTATGATTTTACCATCGTGGAGCATGGCCACCCTGTCAGCTATATCAAATATCTGGGGTATGTCATGGCTTATGACAATGCCGGTGAACTGATACTTCCGGTGAGTTCTTATGATCAGGCGATGTATCGCATTCAGGCTTATGGGGTCAAGGCCGGTGGTTGGCTCATCAAAGAGTACAATCTCTGGCTCGGTGATTAACGCCCTTGCAAGGGCTACCCTCTTGCGCATCCCACCGCTTAGTTCTGCGGGATACTTGTCGTCTACTCCTGTAAGTCCCACATCCTCAAGGGCATGATGAACCCTCTCCCTGATCTCGGCCTTGGAAAACCTTGTCTTCTCCTGAAGCGGGAAGGCCACATTCTCATATACTGTCATTGAATCAAAGAGTGCGCCGCCCTGGAAAAGCACCCCGAAACGCTCCCTCAGCCTGCATACATCACGTAAACAGACCTGCATGATATCCTCACCTTTGATAAGAATCCTTCCTGAATCAGGCCTGTGAAGACCGATAAGGTGTTTCAAGAGCACACTCTTGCCCATTCCGCTCCTGCCGATTATGGCGATCAGCTCCCTTTCATGTATCGTAAGGGTCACCCCCCTGAGAACCTCCTGACCGTTGAAGGACTTCCTCAGATCAATTATCTCTATCATCTTATGTCCACACAGAACCTATGAAATAGTCCCAAATAAGTATCAGAATTGATGAGAGCACCACGGCCTCTGTTGTTGCCCTGCTGACCCCCTTTGCACCGTATCCAGTGGTGTATCCCTTGTAGCATGAGACCCATGATACAATAAGCCCAAAACTCAGGGATTTTACAATCCCCATCCAGATATCCTCCATCTCAACGAAATCCTGCATCTGGGAAAAATAGGTACCAGAACTCATGCCAAGGAGCTTCACGGCCACAACATATCCCCCGTATATCCCTATCAGATCAAAGATTGAACAGAGAAGGGGAAAGGATATGAGGGCTGCAAGGAGATTGGGCACGATAAGATAGTTCTTCGGGCTCAACGCCATGGATATAAGGGCATCAATCTGTTCTGTAATTCGCATTATTCCTATCTCAGCAGTTAAGGCTGACCCAGCCCTGCCCGTCACCATAAGAGCTGACAGGACAGGCCCGAGTTCCCTTATAAGGCTGAGCGCAACTGCTGGACCAAGCAGTGCCTCGGAGCCAAACTTTCTCAGTGTGAAATAGATCTGAAGCGACAGCACCATGCCTGTGAAAGAGCCGGTCAGCAGGATTACAAGCATGGATTTGTTGCCAAAAAACCAGATCTGCCTCAGCATCAGCCTGAACTTGAAGGGAGGAATAAAGATATGCCCCAGTGAGGTTAAAAGAAAAAGAAACATCCTTCCCAGGTTTCTTATCTCCGAGAGTGTGTATCTTCCCGTCATGCGCAGGATGTTTACCATGATATTGATTATATAGTTTAAAGTTGATATATTTCAATTAAGTTCATGACCGGGGCCAGGAAAATCCAGATTTTTAAGATCCTGTATTGTGGCGGTATCCATGCCTGCCTCAACTGGATTGCGTGGTATGCCTGACTGAGAATATTGTATAATTGAATACAATGCAGAAGAGAGGAAAGAACAAGAAGGGTTATTTTGGCGAGTATGGAGGCAGGTTCGTTCCCGAGACACTTGTGCCAGCCCTTGAGGAGCTTGAGACCGCCTTCAGAGGGCTTCGTCGTAACAGGGAATTCACCAGGGAGTTCAATAACCTCCTCAGGGACTATGTGGGAAGGCCCACACCTCTTTATTTTGCAAGGAGGCTTACCGAGCACCTTGGTGGAGCCAGGATATATCTGAAGAGAGAGGATCTCACACATACAGGTGCACACAAGATAAACAATGCCCTGGGCCAGGCCCTGCTTGCAAAAAAGATGGGCAAAAAGAGGCTTATTGCAGAGACAGGGGCTGGTCAGCACGGGGTTGCCACTGCCACAGGTGCTGCCCTTGTGGGTCTTCAGTGCGAGATATATATGGGCTCTGAGGACATGAAGAGACAGGCCCTCAATGTTTTCAGGATGGAACTGCTGGGCGCAAGGGTCAGGGAGGTCCCCATAGGATCAAGGACCCTCAAGGACGCCATAAACGAGGCATTGAGAGACTGGACCACCAATGTAAGAACCACCCACTACGTGCTCGGCACCGTCTTTGGCCCCCATCCCTTCCCCACAATGGTAAGAGAGTTCCAGTCCGTGATAGGCAGGGAGGCAAGGAGACAGATACTCAGGGCTGAGGGAAGGCTCCCTGACTATCTCATAGCCTGTGTCGGCGGCGGTAGCAATGCAATGGGACTTTTCAGCGCATTCCTGGATGATGATGTCCAGATGATAGGGGTTGAGGCCGGCGGGCTTGGCATCAGGACAGGCCGTCATGCCGCAAGATTCGCAGGTGGCTCTGTGGGCGTATTCCAGGGGTGCAAGAGCTATCTCCTTCAGGACAGGGACGGCAATGTGCTTGGCACACACTCTGTATCTGCAGGGCTTGACTACGCCTCTGTGGGGCCAGAGCATGCCTTCTTGCATGACTCAGGCCGTGTACAGTACACATATGCAAAGGATAAAGAGGCCCTCAGGGCCTTTGAACTACTCTCAAAGCTGGAAGGGATCATACCTGCCCTTGAGTCTGCCCATGCTGTAGCAGAGGCTGTCAAACTTGCCCCGAAACTCCCGCGAGACAGGGTCATTATAGTGAACCTCTCGGGCAGAGGAGACAAGGATGTTGCCCATGTGGCACGGATAAAGGGGATTGTCACAGAGATCTAACGTTTTTCCGCCTGATTATCAGGAAATATCTCTTTATATCAGTAAGGGGGATCGTCTCCTCAGATACCTCTATAGTGAATGCCCCTGACAGTCTTCTGTCCTTTTCAAACTCTGCAACCTCATCCCTGTAGGCTCTTCCCTTACTGAGAAGCACAACACCGTTGCTTCGGAGCACCCCCTGGGACTTCCTTACAAGATCCACAGCCCTGAAAAGTGCCTTTGTGGTAATGACATCAAACTCTGCATTGCTCTGTGTCTTTACAAACTCCTCAATAGTGGACTGAACTATCCTGAGCCTTTTTAGTTTCAGCATGGTGCTGACATGATTGAGAAAGGCCACCCTTTTCCTTGATGGCTCAAGCAGGGTCACCCCGAGGTCCCTCCTTATGATCTTTATTACAAGCCCCGGGAAACCACCACCTGAACCCACGTCAAGAAGGGTCTCCCCATAAGATGGTATATACTTTAGATAGAGTATTGAGTCAAGGTAAAGCCTTGTAAGGATCTCTTCCTCATCCCTCAGGCCTGTAATATTGTAGGCCCTTGACCAGCGTTTCAACTCCCTGAAGTAGAGTTCAAACTCACCTGTATACAGGCTGGCAGGCTTGATGCCAATTGATTGCAGACCCCTGGTCAGAAACTCTCTGAAGTCCTTCATTCAATGTGTTCAGGAGAATCAATCCCCAGTGAGAGGTTGTGAAGGGTATTGTTTATGGATGCAACGATCCCGAAATTCAGGAAGGTTGAGTCAAATATCTTCTCAGGTGGATTCAGGATCTCATCCCTGATGGTGAGAAAGAGCTGCTGAAGCCTTACCCTCCTCCTGTATTTTGAGTTCCTGATTATATCAGCACATAGCTCACAGAGCGGGGCAATCTCGGTATGGGCATAATCCATGAAGATCTCTGTGATCCTCAGGAATATACCCTCTGGTATCTCAAAAACCTGAAGCCCTTTGTAGGGTTTCAGGAGTCTGTAGAGCCTTTCATCGTGAAGCCACCAGGTGTCAAAGGGGAACCTGAAGAGGTCCCTGGGATAGTACTTGACAGGTTTCTCAAGCATGTTAGCGAATGAATGTTCAACTGGTTCAAGCACCCCCCAATCAAGGATGTTCTTCAGGATTATCAGCTCCAGAGGTATATGGGTTCCCCTGTTGATATTGATCTTCAGGAAGTGTTTGATTATCTTGATCAGATACTCCTCGTGGACAGGGTAGTACCTGATGTCACCGGTAAAGTAGTTGTCCTTTATCTCCTCGTATCCATCCCTTGCAACACCGGGAATGATTATAACATCCTTGATGCCTGTATTAAGCTTCATCAGGACAGAGGCAAAGAAGTAATTGTTCCTTCCATACTTCTTCCCTATAAAAGCTGAAAGGGCGCCGTTACCGTCAGCCAGGGTTATCCAGAGATCAATGTATTTCTTCTCAGACGGGGCCGGGTCTTTTCTGCTGCTATACCCGGGTGGAGGGAGTTCATGCATAAGGGCTATATAGGCATCCTCTGCTTCCTCCCTCAGTCTGTCATTCAATGCGGCCACACTGTAAAGTGTCTCTATCGCCTCCTGCGTGGAGGCCATCTCAATAGCCCTCAGGGCTGTGCTTGCTATCATCATATCAGGATGGTAACAGAACAGCTCAAGCAGCTTCAGCACCTCTGGCTCCTCGTATCCTGTGAGGTCATCAATCATTGCAATAAGCCCTTCAGGTTTGCTCTTCTCGGTGATGACAGAATACAACTCGTACAACCTTGAAGGGGAGGTCCTCAGCTGGTTGATTATAAAGTCACCAAACCTTTCCTTGGTATTGATCAGGTCCTCCACGAAGATATCAAACCCCTCAACAGAGTCAACCAGTTCCTCTGGCTCAAAAACAGAAAGTAGTATTGCCTTGTCAATCTCTGTAAAACGGTTACTCTTCAGAAAGTATCCAAGCTCCTCAATCAACCACTGTGGAAGGGGATAGCTGATATGCTCCTCTATCAGCATCCTCGTAAGGGTGAAGATGTTGTCCTTTTTTCTTTCATTCAGGGGTTCTGTCTTCATCAACCGGAATAGCATCTTGAGGACACGCTCAGGTTTTTCATAGATGTACCTTGAGAAATTGACCCTCAGATTTTTTGGTGAAAGCGATATCAGCCTTCTCAGATCTGCAAACTGGTTTTTCTTTGTCATACAGTATATTCCCTTTCCAGATATTTTTTCTTCTTTAGAGCTATCATCAGGGCAGTGATTGCAGCAGGTGTGACACCCGGGATGCGGCTTGCCTGTGCAATTGTTACGGGGTTTACCTCCCTGAGTTTGGAGACCACCTCCCTTGAAAGACCGGCAATCCTTTCATAGGGGAAGTTCTCGGGTATCCTGGTGTTCTCAAACCTCTTCATCTTCTCAATGAGATCAATCTGCCTCCTGATGTAACCACTGTATTTTACCTCTATCTCCACAAGCTTTTCCAGCTCCCCCTCAACAGCATAGGGAGAGGGGGAGATGGACTTAATGACATCATAGCTTATCTCAGGCCTCCTCAACAGCTGTACAAGGCTGATGTGTTCCTTTACAGTGGTGGTATTGGAACTCTCAAGAACAGGATTTACCTTCTCCGGTGCCACCGTCTCCTTTTCAAGCCTTCTGAGTTCAAGCTCCAGGGTCTCCTTCTTCTTCCTGAATGCACGGTACTGTTCTTCACTGACAAGACCAATCCTGTAACCCCTCTCCCTCAGGCGCATATCCGCATTGTCATGCCTCAGCAGAAGCCTGTATTCCGCCCTTGAGGTGAACATCCTGTAGGGTTCCGTGGTCCCCTTTGTTACAAGGTCATCAATGAGCACACCTATGTATGCCTCATGGCGTCTGAGTATGAGAGGTTCCCTTCCAAGTAGCTTCATCGCTGCGTTTACTCCAGCCACAAGACCCTGGGCAGCTGCCTCCTCATAACCGGATGTACCATTAATCTGGCCTGCAAGAAAAAGCCCTTCTACCAGCTTCGTCTCCAGGGTATGCCTCAGCTGTGTGGGGTAGACAAAATCGTATTCAATTGCGTAACCAGGCCTCATTATCTCTGCCTCTTCAAGCCCCGGGATGGATCTGACAAGCCTCACCTGCACATCATAGGGAAGGCTTGTGGAAATGCCGTTTGCATAGAACTCCTTTGTCTGCAGACCCTCTGGCTCAAGAAATACCTGATGCCTCGGTCGTTCAGAGAAGCGTACAACCTTGTCCTCTATGGAGGGGCAGTATCTGGGCCCGATGCCCTTTATGCGCCCGCTATACAGAGGAGACCTGTCAAGGTTGTCAAGTATAATCCTGTGTGTCCTCTCATTGGTGTATGTTATATAGCAGGGCAGCTGGGGATTTGTTATAGACTCTGTGGAGTATGAAAATGGCTGAGGTGGGTCATCACCCCACTGTTCAGCGGTCCTGGAAAAATCAATTGTCTTTGAGTCAATCCGTGGTGGTGTGCCTGTCTTGAGCCTTCCCATCTTCAGCCCGAGGCGTTTTAGAGAATCCGACAGATTCACTGCCGGGAACTCACCAGCCCTGCCGGCGGGGAAGCTCTCAAGGCCGATATGGATCAGCCCCCTGAGAAAGGTACCAGTGGTGACAATCACAGCCCTTGCCCTGTAAAAGACACCAAGGGATGTCATCACACCCTGCACCTTTGAGTCCTTCACCACCACCTCATCAACAAGGGCCTGCTTGATAACAAGATTTTCCTGCTCCTCCAGCACCTCCCTCATGGCGAGTTTATAAAGGAGCCTGTCAGCCTGGGCCCTCAAAGACCACACGGCAGGCCCCTTGCTACGGTTGAGGATCCTGAACTGTATCCCTGCACGGTCAGCCACCCTTGCCATCTCACCACCAAGGGCATCTATCTCCCTTACAAGGTGCCCCTTTGCAAGCCCTCCAATTGCAGGATTGCAGGACATCTGGGCAATGGTATCAAGATTGATGGCAAAGAGACAGGTCTGCAGCCCCAGCCTTGCTGTGGCAAGGGCAGCCTCACAACCTGCATGACCTGCACCTATTACTATTACATCAAACTCCGAGTCCTTATACATTGTAGTGCTGCCTCAACCTGAGGAGCCTTTTGTAGCCCGAGGGGCTCAGATCCTGAAGATCCGTGGCCACCTCCTCAAGCCTTTCAAGGAGCTTGGGCTTCCACTCCTGGGGTGTGTTCTCTGCAGCAAGCAGACCCACATAGAGGGATGAGAGCCCGTAGAGGAATTTAGGGTTCTCAGGGTCTACCGCAAGCACACGCTGCAATATGAGGGTAGGAAAGAGGGGATTTTCAGCCTCATAGACAATATCATACATCTTATCCAGCAAAAGGGTTTCGTTAATCATCACATCAACATCAATTATGGGCCTGCCCTCATCGTCCCTGTCAAAGATTTCAAGGGACCCTGCCTCAGAGATGGTCTCTTCAAAGCATTCCTTGTTGCAGAAAAAACCTGGCATATTTATGCAGAACAGGCCATGGATCATATACATGGTGTTGCCATCTACAGTATTCCTGGTCACCTTTATCTCTTTACCGCAGTGATCGCACCGGGTCATCAACTCCTTTTTCATCTGCCACTCCTTTCATGAGGGTATATAATTTATGGTAATAGCTGATGGCTGGATAATGCAAGTGGAACAGGAATTCCACTTCTCAAGACCCCACCTGCCGCAGGGCAGGGATGACGATTTGCCAAAAATAGTTAAAAAGGTTATAATCTCTGTAGTTACCTTCAGTGAGGGATTTATGAGGGATGCCTCCGAGTACTCCATAGCAATTGTTGATGATGACCCGGTAGTACGGGATGTACTGAAAAATATCCTGGAAGAGGCCAGATACACTGTACATGACTTCGCCCATCCAGAGGATGCTCTTGCAGCAATCTCCAGTATTCCGGTACATCTCGTAATATCCGATATCGTTATGCCCGAGATGGATGGGCTGACACTCCTGAGAAAGCTGAAGGTAAAAAATCCCGACCTGCCGGTGATAATGATCACAGCTTATCCTGACACAAACTCCGCCATTGAGGCGCTCCGGTACGGCGCACAGGACTTCATTGTTAAACCCTTTTCTGTTGATCAGGTACTTCACTCCATAAAGAAGGCCCTCCACTACTATGAGATCCTTCAGCTTCACAGGCAGTATGACGAGAGGCTTGAAGAGGCAGTTATGCTCAGAACCCAGGAACTGAACAGGGCAATGAAACTCCTCAAGGAGGCCAGCCTTGAGGTGATAGAGAGGCTCACCATTGCTGCTGAGTATCGTGACGAGGATACAGCCACCCATATCAGGAGGATAAGCCTGTACAGCAGATTACTTGCAGAACAGTTCGGTATG
The DNA here is from genome assembly GCA_011321725.1 of Nitrospirota bacterium. Classification (GTDB taxonomy): domain Bacteria; phylum Nitrospirota; class Thermodesulfovibrionia; order Thermodesulfovibrionales; family JdFR-85; genus JAADHP01. The sequence goes on from DROX01000101.1 coordinate 18,700, forward strand.
CCACCTGACTTTCTTGAAAACATAGAGTATGCCTCTCTGATGCATGACGTGGGAAAGATCGGTATCCCCGACGGGATTCTTCTAAAGAGGGGGCCTCTCACCAGGGAGGAGTTTGAGATAGTGAAAAGGCACACAACCATTGGTTATGATATACTGAAGGGCTCACGTTACCCCGTGCTCCAGATGGGTGCCACAATTGCCCTTACCCATCATGAGCGGTGGGATGGCACAGGCTACCCAAGGGGACTGAAGGGGGATGATATCCCCATAGAGGGCAGAATCGTGATGCTCGTTGACCAGTATGATGCACTCCGCTCACAGAGACCCTACAAACCACCTCTTTCTCATGATGAAACACTCAGGATAATCACTGAAGGAGATGGCCGTACAATGCCAGGGCATTTTGAGCCCAGGTTGCTTGATGCATTCAGGCAGGTTCATCCGGAGTTTGACCGGATCTTTTCAGATAATCAGTAAGCCTGCAGAAGGCACAGACCTGCTCGGAACAGGGCATCCCACATCTCCTGCACAATGAGGGCCTATCCTTTCTTTCCACAGCACCGTCACTAAAGAGATCATCCCTTCTTTCAAGAAACTGGAAATAAAAGAAGTGTTTCGTGCCAGGGCTTTCAAGCTCAATCCTGTTAAGGATATCCTTGTAGATCAGACCAGTGGTCCCCCTGCTCATGGGACACTCCTCCCTCAGGTAGTCAATCCTGTTAAGAAAGGCATAGATGGCGATTTCCTGTTCCGTGAGACGGAACAGGGGTTTCACCTTTTTAACAAGCCCTTCGTCACTATCAAGAAGGGGGGATTGCTTTCTTACCAGGTCTATCTGCCATCTCAGGATATTGCCAAGTAGCCTTGCTGCCTCATCATCAAGGTTGTGGCCGGTGGCCACCACATCAAAGCCCTGTTCAAGGGCAACCCTGTTGAAAAAATACCTCTTTACCACCCCGCATGTTGAACAGTCTGTCCTCTTTGATAGGGCTGCAAGCCTCTTTATATCCGCATATTCTCTGGCAAAATCAACCACAATCAGTTCCCTCTTAATACCTTCAGCAAAGCTCTCCGCCTTCTCAAGTGATGCCCTTGAATACCCACCTATACCAAGGTCTATGTAGAGTCCGGTTGTATCATAGCCTGACTCATTAAGCACATGCCATAGGGTGAGGCTGTCCTTTCCACCTGAGACACAGACAAGCAGACGATCCTTCCTGCTGAACATAGCATACTTCCTGATCGCCTTTCTTACCTGCTTCTGGAAGAATTCAATGAAGTGGGTCCTGCAAAAACCACTGTTGTGTCTCGGAAGTGCTGCAATTGCAGTGCTGTCACAGAGTCTGCACTTCATGGCAACCTCCGCTGATGACAGGGATCAGCTCAATGGTATCACCATCCCGAAGGAGCCTGTCAGGGGTGAGGAGTTCCTCACCCCTGACTACAAGCACCGTGTTTTCAAGGATGTTCAGTCTTCTCAGTATGGCCCTTACCTCACGTGGGCCCTCAAAGTCCAGAAAGCTCCCGTCAGGCATCCGGATCTTGACCCTGATATTTCTATTGTGCTGTCTCATATCACCCCGGATTTCCTCTGTTCAATGCAGGCCATATCTAAAGCATGTAAAGAATTCACTCGTTACTCATCTTACACATCATTAATCTTTGATCCTTTTCAGAAGCCATGCCATGTTCTGCCCAAGCATCCTCATTGTCCTCATGCCTTCCTCGTCATCCCTGACCTGACCCGGGTCTCTTCCAATGGCAAGGTTCCAGTAGATGGAGCCAGGCACCACCATCTGACCGATCAGAAAGAAATGGTTTATGGAATTGAAGACATGGGTTGCGCCACCCCTTCTGACAGCCACCACTGCCGCGCCAACCTTTCTTCTGAACATATCACCATTGGCCCTTGCAACCATCCCGGCCCGTTCTATCAGGGCCTTGGTGTTTGCCGTCACATCGGCAAAATAGGTGGGTGAACCGATTATTATCCCGTCAGCCTCAAGCATCATCTCAATATAGGAGTTCATCTCGTCATCCTCAACAGAGCATCGCCTGTTCTTCCTTTCAAAGCATTTATAGCAAGCGATGCATCCTGAGAGATTCTTCCCGGCAAGCGAGATCACCTCTGTGTTTATGCCCTCCCTTTGCAGTTCTTCACAGACAATGTCAATCATTATGGCTGTGTTACCCTTCTTTCTTGCACTTCCATTAAAGGCCACTACCTTCATTATGCACCTCCTTAAATAATTTTTATTATACCCTTTGACCATTATACAGATATACAGGGTTTTAGTTTTTCTATTCTACTATTTTACCCACCTTAAAGGGACAGGGGGATGGTTGATATTGTATAATATTCTTTACTTGCTGTTCTTACCAAACCAGCTCGTATGAAGAGGGTTATCACCATAGATGGTCCATCTGGTGCAGGGAAAAGCACCATAGCAAAGAGGCTTGCCACAGAGCTGGGTTTTGAGTATCTTGATACAGGTGCACTTTACAGGGCAGTGGCACTCTATCTCAGGAGATCGGGATGTGATGAGAATATCTCTGATGAGGAGATATCCAGGCTTCTTGAAGGACTGAAGATCTCCTTTTCCGATGGCAGGGTCTTTATAAACAACGAAGATGTCACCGACCGGATAAGGACACCCGAGATAGGACATTTCTCATCTGTATTTTCTGCAAGGGCCCCTGTCAGGGAGTTCCTCATGGGTGTTCAGCGTGGCTTTCCTGAAGAGCATGACACTGTAGCAGAGGGTCGTGATATGGGTACAGTGGTCTTCCCCGATGCATGGAAGAAGTTTTTCATTACAGCCTCCATTGAGGAACGGACAAGGAGAAGATTCAAACAGCTGCAGGAGATGGGGAAAGCGGTTACACTTGATGAGGCACTGCGGGATGTGAAAGAGCGCGATGAGCGGGACTCAAACAGAAAGATAGCCCCCCTCAAGAAACCTGCTGATGCAGTGCACATTGACACCACTGAACTGAGCCTGGAAGAGACGCTTCAGTGCATCAAGAAACACCTTGGTTCTGATAACAGCCCGGAGGACCGCCCTTAAGAAGATGGTTATCTACTATTTCTTCAAGGTTCTGTTTACCCTGATCTACAAGATACTCTTCAGATACACCGTGGAAGGCGAGCATAATATTCCCAGAACCGGAGGAGTTATCATAGCCTCCAACCATCTCAGTTATCTTGACCCCATTCTTATTGGTATTTCCATGAAGAGACAGGCCTACTACATGGCAAAGGCATCGCTCTTTAAGAATCCATTGATCAGCTGGTTCGTACGGATATTCTCCATACCTGTGGACAGGGAGTCACCAAAACCATCAACAATCAAAGAGGCTGTAAAAATCCTGAAAGAAGGCAGGGTGCTGGTGCTCTTTCCAGAGGGTGGAAGGAGCAGGTCTGGAGAGATCGGGGGAGGGAAACGTGGAGTTGCCATGATTGCTGCCATGAGCAAGGCCCCTGTGGTACCTGCATATATTGAAGGCACGGACAGGGCACTACCAAGGGGGGCAAAGTTCATACGGCCTGTCAGGGTAAGAATAGTCTTTGGAAAACCCATAGAGATTCAGAGCACAGAAAGCTCGCGAGACTACCAGAAGAGGCTTGCAGAGGAGATAATGGAGCATATAAGGAAGTTGAAGATGCATTAATAGTGTTATTATATAAGAGGTGAGAGATGGAGATACTCATTGCAGAGACAGCAGGCTTCTGTTTCGGGGTAAAGAGGGCCGTTGATATGGCCTTCAAGGCTGCAGAAAAAGGCAGAGGCAGGGTTGCCACCTTTGGCCCTATAATCCACAACCCGCAGGTTATCCAGAGACTTTCAGAGACAGGCGTTGTTCCTGTGGAGGAGATAGGGGAAGACATTGACCTTCTCATTATAAGAACCCATGGCATACCCCGGGACACCTTTCTGAAAATACAGCAAAGGGGCATAGACCTCATAGATGCAACCTGTCCGTTTGTAAAAAAGGCCCAGGAATATGCTAAACTTCTGAAAGAAGGCGGTTACAGGGTCATAATCCTTGGCGACAGTGGCCATCCCGAGGTAAAGGGGATTCTCAGCTATGCCGGTGAGGATGCCGTTGTTGTCAAGGATGCCGCAGAGATCAAACGGCCCGGCAGGAAGGTGGGTATTGTGGTGCAGACCACCCAGCCTGTTGAGCGACTGAAGGAACTGGTCTCCAGGGTAGTAGAGACAGCAAAGGAGGTAAAAGTTTATAATACAATATGTAATTCTACTGCCATGAGGTTGAGGGAGACTGAAGAACTCGCCTCAGAGGTGGATGTAATGTTTGTTGTAGGTGGAAAAAACAGTGCAAACACGAAACAGCTTGCCCATCTATGCAAGAGGATCGGGGTCAACACATATCACATAGAGACAGCAGAGGAGATCAGACCAGAATGGATAAAGGGGCTGAAAAAGGCAGGCATTACTGCAGGCGCATCAACCCCTGACTGGATTATCTCAGAGGTGAAGGAGAGACTTGAACAGCTAAGCACCAATTATTAAATTTTTTATCATAGAGGAGGTCTAACGGCTAATGGAAACACAGGAAAAGGAACTCCAGGAACTTCTCACAGAGACGATTCCTGAGATTGAGGAAGGCAGTATTGTAAAGGGAAAGGTTATTTCAATACGTGATGATAGTGTTGTAGTTGACATAGGCTATAAATCAGAGGGCTTTATTCCTGTCACAGAGTTTACATCAGAGGAATTAACAGCCCTCAAGGTTGGGGATGAGATAGAGGTATATCTCTCAAGGATTGATTCAGAGGGGCAGGTCTCGCTCTCAATAGACAAGGCCAAGAGGCTGAAGTTGCTCAATCTCCTTCAGGATGCCCAGGAGCACAACAGGCCTGTAGAGGCCACTGTAAAGGAACA
>DROX01000102.1 GCA_011321725.1 Nitrospirota bacterium
CCTTCCGTCAATCCCCCTGCCTTCCCTTACCTCGGAAAGTATCGCCCTTGATACCATGTCTCTCGGAGCAAGGTCCTTGATGGTTGGTGCATATCTTTCCATGAACCGTTCGCCGAGGCCATTTAAGAGGATCCCCCCTTCACCCCTTGCACCTTCAGTAACGAGGATGCCAAGGCCATATAGCCCTGTGGGATGAAACTGGAAAAACTCCATATCCTCAAGGGGAAGACCCCTGTTGAGGAGGATGCTCAGGCAATCACCTGTGCTGGCATGGGCATTTGATGTGGTCTTGAATACCCTGCCATACCCACCACTTGCCACCACTGTGGCCTTTGAAGAGAAGACATGTACCCTGCCTGTTGATATCTCCATTGCCACAACACCGTGGCAGGTCCCCTCTCTGACCACGATATCAAGTACATGGAACTCTGGAAAGAACCTGACATTCCTTAACTGACACTGTTCATAAAGGGCAAAGACGATTGCATGGCCTGTTCTGTCTGCTGAGTAGCAGGCCCTCCTTACAGGTGCTCTGCCAAATTCCTTTGTGTGTCCGCCAAACCGTCTCTGGGCAATCCTGCCATCAGGCGTGCGGGAAAAGGGCACACCCATATGCTCCAGTTCAACCACTGTCCTGAGGGCATCCTCGCACATCACCTCTATGGCATCCTGGTCGCCAAGGAAATCACTTCCCTTGGTGGTGTCATAGTAATGCCATTCGGGTAGGTCATGGTCTTCGTTTCCAAGTGCTGCTGCGATACCGCCCTGGGCAGCCGTGGAGTGACATCGTGTGGGGTACATCTTGGCAATCACGGCCACGCTGCAGGCTCCGGAAGCCTCAAGGGCAGCCCTCAGTCCTGCAAGGCCAGAGCCAATGACCACCGTGTCAAACTCATGTCTTGTTATATCCTCATTCATAATGGTTATTTCCACAAAGCCTCTTCAAAGGGTTACTCTGCATCACTAATTCAGTGGGTTTAAGTTCAGGCACATCCACTGCATAGTATTTCTTCTCCCCGGGATATGCGAAAGGATGCAAGAATAAATGCCCACCTGCGATAAAACTGACATATTTATATTCTTAATTTAAACGGTTTACATTGATTATAAAAAATATAATAGTTTATAATCAATCTATAAAAAATGAAAATAGGAGGTGTACAATGAAAAGACTGGTCTTATTAATGGTAATCGTCTTTCTGTCTTCTCTTCTTATAACTACTGTGGCAACAGCAGGGGATACAGTGACCTTTACTATACCTCTGCCTTTGACAGGAAGCAAGGCAAAGTTCGGTGAGATTGAGAAGCGCTCCTATGAGATTGCCCTTGAGGAGATCAACGCAGCAGGTGGCATAAAGGGCAAGAAGGTGAAGCTGGTCTTTGAAGACTCACAGGGAAAGCCGGAGATTTCAAGGGCTATTGCAGAGAAGATAATTGATGTCAAGAAACAACCGGTAATATTCGGGGAGTACAGCTCTTCATGCTCAAAGGCAATTGCAGCGGTTGCCGAGGAGAGGAAGGTCCCCTATCTTGTTGTGACCGGGGCTGCTGACAACATAACACAGCAGAACTACAGATATGTCTTCCGCATGAACCCCTCTGTCTCATACTATACGAGCGGTCTCAGGTCATTCCTTAAGGAGGTTGTAAAACCAAGAACCATCGCCATCATCCACGAAAGCACAGATTTTGGTACCAAGGGGGCCGAGGGTATGGTGAAGGATGCAAAGCGTATCGGCATGAAGGTGGTGCTCAAGGAAAAATACGAAAGCGGTGCTGTTGACTTCAAACCCATTCTTTCAAAGGTGAAATCAAAGAGGCCCGATGTTATCTACATGGTCTCCTATGTTATGGATGCAGCCCTTCTGATGAGACAGATAAAGGAACTCAGGATTGATGCAAAGCTCTTTGCCGGTGGTGCAGCAGGGTTTGCAATACCCGAGTTTATTGAAAACGCAAAGGATGCCTCCGAATATGTGGTGACAGCCACACTGTGGAGCCCAATGGTAGCCTATCCCGGGGCGAAGGACTTTGCTGAGAAATACAAATCCCGCCACGGTAAATATCCCTCCTACCATGGTGCAGAGGCATACTCTGCATTGTATGTAATCAAGGATGCCCTTGAGAGGGCAAAGTCATGGTCCTCAGAGGATATCAGGAAGGCACTCAAGGAGACCAATATTGTAACAGCCTTTGGCCCAATCAAATTTGAGGACCGTGAGGGTTACCAGAACCAGAACTTCATGGATACCCTTGTGCTTCAGGTGATTGATGGCAAACATGAGACCATCTGGCCACTTAAGTATGCGACCAGAAAGTATGTCTATCCAATCCCGAGGTGGAGAGACAGAAGGTAAACTATTTCTCAAGGGCAGGCGATCTTATGCCTGCCCTTATGGATCCTGAAATAATCACAACAAGAGGAGCTGAACTTGGATGCTGTTGCCATAGAGGTATTTTTGCAGACCCTCATATCCGGGCTTTTGCTTGGCGGGCTCTATGCCCTTATTGGCATAGGCATGACCCTGATAATGGGGGTAATGAAGATAATCAACCTTGCCCATGGTGAGCTGATGATGGTTGCCATGTACATGGCCTACTGGCTCTTTGTCCTTTTCCATATAGACCCCTATATTTCCGTCTTTATCGTGGCACCTGTGATGTTCTTCTTCGGTATGGCCATCCAGAGGTTTTTGATAAATCCTGTACTGAGGGTGGAGTCAATACTCCCTGAAAACCAGGTCATTCTTACGGTTGGCATCGGGATGGTGCTTGCCAACCTGGCAACCCTCTTCTTTACCTCTGATTACAGGTCCACCCCTGTGAAGTATGCCTCTGATGCATGGTATCTGAGCGATTACTGGAGAGACTCGCCTATAGAACTCTCACTTTCCGTACCCTGGACCGTTTCCTTTACTATTTCGGTGGTCATAACAGTAGCGCTCTGGTTTTTTCTTACAAAGACAGACACCGGCAAATCAATCCGGGCCACAGCGCAGGACCTTGAGGCTGCAATGCTTATGGGTGTTAATGTGGAAAGGATGAGGCTTGTTACATTCGGCCTTGGGGCAGCACTGGTCGGCGCAGCAGGCTGCCTCTTCATTCCCATATATTATCTCTATCCTGCCCTTGGTGGCAGATTTACACTTATTGCTTTCGTGATCACCATACTTGGTGGACTTGGCTCCACAGTGGGAGCGATTATCGGTGGATTAATACTCGGGGTATTTGAGTCAATGACCGCTACCTATGTGGGCATGGGATGGGCACCTGTGGGGAGGTTTCTTATATTCATTGCGGCCCTTATATTCCTTCCGGGTGGTGTGGCATCACTTTTAAGGAGCAGGAGGCTCGGGAAATGAAAAGATATGCTCCTTACATAATAGTAGTCCTTCTTGCACTTCTTCCCTTCTCCGGGCTCAGCACCTATATGATGCATATCATCATACTGATGATAATGTGGTCTGTTATCGGTATGGCCTGGAACCTCCTTGGTGGCTATTGTGGCCAGGTCTCCTTTGGCCATGCGGCCTTTTTCGGTGTTGGTGCCTATACAGCGGGAATACTGTACTTCAAGTTGGGCATATCTGCATGGTGGGGGATACCGCTGAGCGTGGTGGTGCTGGCTTTAGAGGCACTCGTGATTGGTTTTATCTGTCTCAGACTTCGTGGGCCCTTTTTCGCCCTTGCCACACTTGCCATGGGAGAGGTCCTGAGGGTAACGGCCGAAAACCTCAGGGACTTCACCCAGGGTACCCTTGGAATCCTGATAAAGGAAAGGACATGGGTAGAAAAGACCTGGTATTACTATATCATACTTGCCATAGCGGTGCTTACCTACATAGTGGTCAAAAAGATTATTGAGTCAAAACTGGGTTACTATTTCGTGGCAATCCGGGAGGACCAGGATGCAGCAGAATCCCTTGGCATAAATACCACCCTTTATAAGACCATAGCCCTTGTTATAAGTGCTGTACTTACCGGTCTTGCAGGGGCCTTTTACACAAACTATATGGGTTATATTGACCCCGAGGTTGTATTCGCTCTTCATGATATCTCAATAATCACCATTATGATAGTTATGGTTGGTGGTGTGGCAACCTACTGGGGGCCAGTTGTAGGTGCTGGGATAATGGTTGTGCTTGCTGAATGGATAAGGTCTCTGCCGCGTATCGGTACCGCCCATCAGACGCTTTTTGGTGTGCTCCTTATCCTGATAATAATATTCCTGCCAAACGGTGTGGTTGGAGATTTTTCAAAGATAAAACGTGCACTTGGTTTTGGGAGGAAGGTTTGACCCCGCTACTTGAGATAAAGAGGGTTTCAAGATTTTTCGGAGGTCTTGCCGCTGTGATGGATGTGAGCTTCAATGTCAACAAGGGCGAGATCGTGGGCCTGATAGGCCCCAATGGTGCCGGAAAAACAACACTGTTCAATGTGATTAACGGCTTTTACAAACCTTCAAGGGGTGATATATTATTCAAAGGCCAGAGGATTTCAGGATTAAAACCCCACAGGATATGCAGGCTGGGCATTGCCAGGACATTTCAGGTAGTAAAGCCCCTTCAGAGAATGACGGTGCTTGATAATGTGGTGGCCTCAGCCTTTTTGAGATCAGATTCAAAAAGAGAGGCTGTCAAGAAGGCTGAAGAGATCCTGGAGTTTACCGGTCTTTCAAGTGAAAAGGACAAGATTTCAAAGGGGCTTCCCCTGGGAATGCGAAAAAGGCTTGAGATTGCCAGGGCACTTGCCACGGAGCCGGAATTGCTGCTCCTTGATGAGTCCTTTGCAGGGCTTAACCCGACAGAACTGGTTCAATCAATAGAAGTGATCAAGAAGATAAAGGAACGCGGCATTACCATACTGATAATAGAGCATCATATGAAGGTGATCATGTCCATATCAGACAGGGTTGTTGTGCTGAACTACGGAGAGAAGATTGCCGAGGGTACCCCTGAAGAGGTGAGTAGAGATCCCCTCGTTATTGAGGCATACCTTGGGGAGGCCCCAGCTGCTTGAGGTCAGAGACATAAATGTCTTTTACGGTGACCTCCAGGTCATCTGGGGGGTCTCGTTTAATGTAAGGCAGGGTGAGATCGTATGTCTTATAGGTGCAAATGGAGCCGGGAAGTCAACCATACTAAAGACCATATCCGGCCTTTTAAGGCCAACCCCCGGAGAGATAGTCTTTGAAGATGAGCGGATAGATCAGCTCAGGCCCTACAAGCTGATAGAACTTGGCATTGTCCATGTGCCTGAGGGCAGGAGGCTCTTCACAGAGATGACAGTGGAGGAGAATCTTGATATGGGCTCTCTGAAGGGAGAGTCAAGACAAAGGCGTGAACAATCAAAGGATATGGTGTTTGAGCTCTTTCCGAGGCTCAGGGAGAGGAGACGCCAGATTGCAGGGACTCTGAGCGGTGGTGAGCAGCAGATGCTCGCCATCGGCAGGGGGCTTATGGCCAGGCCCAGGCTTATGATGTTTGATGAGCCTTCACTCGGGCTTGCACCCATTCTTGTTAAAGAGATCTTCAATGTGATAAACAGGATACGTGATGAGGGCACAACAGTGCTTATAGTGGAGCAGAATGTAAAGCAGACCCTTTCCATATCCGACAGAGCCTATGTCCTTGAGAACGGACGCATAGTACTTGAGGGAACAGGGCAGGAGATGCTTGGCAACGCACATGTCAAGACCGCCTATCTGGGGGTTTAAAAGATTGGAGGTGTACCATGTATGTAAAAGACTGGATGACAAAAAAAGTCTTCACTGTAACCCCTGATGATGCTGTCTCAGATGCAGCAGCCATTATGAAGGAGAGGAAGATAAAGCATCTTCCTGTTGTAAAAGGTGGGAAGGTTACAGGCATACTTTCAGACAGGGATATAAAGGAATACATCCCCTCTAAGGCAACAAGCCTTGATGTCTATGAGCTACATTATCTCCTGGCAAAGACAAAGGTGAAGGAGATTATGAGAAAAAAGGTTTTTACCACATCACCCGATACACCTGTTGAAGAGGCTGCAAGAGTGATGCATGATGAAAATATCGGCTCACTGCCTGTTGTTGAGAAGAGGCGGCTTGTGGGCATCATCTCAGACCGTGATATCTTCAGGGTGCTTGTGGATATTACCGGTATTCGCCATGGTGGCCACAGGGTCTGTCTCCTTGTAGAAGACAGACCTGGTTCAATAAAAGAGGTAACAGATATAATAAGAAAGCATGGTTTCGGTCTCCAGAGCATACTGACCACCTATGAGGGTGTAAAAGAGGGATACCGCCGTGTGGTTGTGAGAACACGGGGAAAGGGAAACTTTAATTCAATGAGGAAAGAACTTGAGGCAACCTACAGCGGTGTGGAGATAAAAAAGGGATAGCATGCTTTATCGCTGGCATACGGGTTCAGTTGCATGGCTTATCCACAGGGTAACAGGCATCCTTCTTACCCTTTATATCTTTCTGCACCTTTATGTGCTGAGTCATCTGAAAGACCCTGTATCATACAGGAAGATGATGCTCTTGATGAATAATCCGGTAATAAAACTGAGCGAAGTCGGACTACTTGGACTTGTCCTTGCCCATGCATTAAACGGTGTGAGGATTACGCTCCTTGAGTTGGGGGTGTCAACAAAACTCCAGAAAAGGCTCTTCTGGTCAGCCCTTCTCATCGGCACCGTGCTCTTTGTGCTGGGTGGATGGCCTATTATAGGGGGTGGCCTTTGAGGGAGTTGGTCCAGTGGCTCCTGCAGAGGGTTACAGGCTTGGTATTACTTGCTGGGCTTGTTGTCCACTTTTATGTAATGCATTACAGTGGTGGAAATGCCCTTGATTATGAAAGTGTGATGGCACGGCTTGAGAGCCCCTACTGGAAGGTCTTTGATATACTTTTTCTGGTTGCCATACTTTATCATGGCTTTAATGGCCTCTGGGGCATTGCAATTGAATACATCGGCAATGACAGACTCCTTAAACCTGTCCAGCTTCTGATCGTGGTCCTATCCCTTGGCCTGTTTTTTACGGGTGTGGGGATCATTCTTTAGTATACTTTCCTTGACCTGTTTCAATTTCACTACTGTCCGATAAACCTTCTAAATCTTTACTTAGGACAGGGGGTATTAATTTTTCGTCTCATTCTCGCAGGCCCTCCATGGCCTGCTCCGAGGAAATTTTGCGATTTGCCCTCCAGGGCAAATCTACTGCAAAATTTAAATCCGCTCAAAATTAACACCCCCTATCCTTATAATATTGTTTCTGTATTTTTACCGGACACTATTGTTTCAATTTCATACTGAAAAAGGGTGATGGGAAAAGACCAGGATGCCCTGCCGAGAATGAGACGAGAAGGCAATATCCACCTATCTACAGCTGACCGCACGAGGGAAACGCTGGTTACATTGGACAGAGCCTGTGTCTTCCATGTTAAAATATTCAATCTTTTTCTATCCAGGTCTGAAAGAAATCGTCTCAAAGGAGGGTAAGGTGCAATTCAGAAATGCTGAGGAGTGCTGGAGGGTTATACAGGGGGAGCTTAAGAGAGAACTCCTTGTTCATATTGAGAGGTTTGCAAGGGAGAACAGCTCACCCACAAGGGTGGTATTTGGTACGTCAGGATGGCGTGGAGAGATCGGGACTGACTTTACCTTCAGGAATGTAGGTATTGTCTCAGAGGCCATACTGAATATCCTGAAGAGGGATGATGAGCCCCTGAGGAAGGCGCTCGGATTCAGGGATTTTGATGAACTGAAAAAGAGAGGGGTTATCATCGGCCATGATAACAGGTTTCTCGGACCAGAGTTTGCAAAAACCGTAATGGGAGTGCTTGCCCGTGAGGGGATAAGACTGTATTTTGCCGGTGAGACAACGACACCTGAGATCTCTGCCTCCATTGAGATGCTCCATGCGGGCTGTTCAATCAACATCACCCCCTCCCACAACCCGTCCAATTATTCGGGACTTAAGTTTAACCCAGCAGATGGAGGCCCTGCCGGCCCTGAGATTACCGAGGAGATTGAGAAAGAGGCAAACCATCTTATGGAAACAACCGAAGAGGTACATTTCCAGGAAAGCACCCCCGCCTATGAGCAGATAGACACCACCGAACTTTACAGGGAATTTCTTCTTAGACAGGGGGTGGTCTCTCTGGAAAGGGTTGAGGAGTTCCTTGAAAGAGAGGATTGCCTTGTCGTGGTTGACCATGTTCATGGAGCCACCCGTGGAAGGCCTGAGAGATTGATACGTACAGCTGCCGATCTTACCGGTAAAAAACTCTTGTTGTTACGGACAGAAGATGATTATCTCTTCGGTGGTGTGGCACCTGAACCCTCTGAAAAGAACATGCAAAATGTTGTGAGGCTTCTCAGGGAAAGCAATGCAAAGTTCAGACTTGGCGTTATCATGGATCCCGATGGAGACAGGATCAGGTTTGCTGACCAGAGGATGCAGATCCCCATGAACTATTTTGGTGCAATGGCGCTTCACTTCCTGCATAAATACAAGGGTGTCAATGGCGTGGTCGTGAAATCCGTTGGTACCAGCAATTTTGTTAATGCCATTGCCGCCAAAGAGGGGATCCCTGTGAGAGAGACAAAGGTGGGGTTCAAGAACTTCCGGCCCTATCTCCTGCCCGATGCCAGGGAGAAGGCCATTGTTGCCTTTGAGGAGTCGGATGGTATCACCGCGGGGAATCACACACTGGAGAAGGATGCCCTCTTCGGGCTTCTCCTTGCCATTGAGATGGTAGCCACAACCGGAAAAAACCTCAGCGATTATCTCACAGAACTGATGGATAGATATGGCTATTATTACCCTGACCGGTCAGGGGTAGAGGTTGATCGCAGCCTTGCAGGTGAGACGCTCAGGATGAAGATATCCTCCCTGGCTGATGAGTACTCTGTTGGAAGTATAATCAATGTGGGTGGCAGGTCCTTGAAGATCGTTGACCAGATTACTGTTGATGGTGTGAAGTTTGTCCTTGAGGATGGCTCATGGTTTATGATCAGGCCCTCTGGCACCGAACCAAAGGTGAGGTTCTACATTGAAGCCCGTGACCCTGAAGAGAAAAGGGCCCTCTTCTCTGTTGCCGAAACCCTGACAAAAGAGGCTGTAAAGAGCGGTTGAGAGACCTGGGTGCTGATAAATGTAGCAGTAGCTACAGGACGTAAATCAATAGCCTCATTGAGTTATTGGAATTTTTTATAGCTAAAATTACAACTTGACATTACCTGCCACTAAATGTTATTACTTATAGGCCTTTTTAACTGGAAAATCTTTTTATCCTGAGGAGGCACAATGGCACTCTTAACTTTTAAAGGTGGTGTCCATCCACCGGACCACAAGGAACTCTCGGCAGGCTCACCAATAAAGGAACTTGAACCACCAGAACAGGCGGTTATCCCACTCAGCCAGCATATAGGTGCTCCATGCAGTCCTGCTGTTGAGATCGGTCAGGAGGTAAGGAAGGGACAGTTGATAGGTGAACCTGGAGGATTTGTGTCAGCAGCCGTCCATGCCTCTGTGTCAGGTAAGGTGGTGGCCATGAAGGATATTCTAAATCCCATGGGCAGGATGGTCAGATCTGTGGTGGTGCAGAACGACAAGAAGGAGGAGTGGGCCCCACTCCAGGACAATCCTGATTACATGAAACTTTCCCCTGATGAGCTAAAGGAGAAGATAAAGAATGCCGGTATTGTGGGTATGGGAGGTGCCACCTTCCCGACCCATGTAAAGCTCTCCCCTCCAAAGGAAAAACCCATTGATGTCGTCATTATAAACGGTGCCGAGTGTGAACCATACCTTACTGCTGACCATCGCCTGATGGTTGAATCACCTGGAGAGGTTCTTGAAGGTCTGAAAATACTGATGAAGGTCCTGGGGGTCAACAAGGGGTATGTGGGGATAGAGAACAACAAACCCGATGCCATAGAGAAGATGAGAGAGGCTGCCAGCTCAGAGCCTCACATAGAGATTGTTGCTCTTGAGGTGAAGTATCCACAGGGTGCCGAGAAGATGCTCATAAAGGCAATAACCGATAGAGAGGTCCCTGCCGGCGGACTTCCCATGGATGTGGGTGTGGTGGTCCAGAATGTGGGAACAGCCTTTGCAGTATATGAGGCCTGCAGGTATGGAAAGCCTCTGATTGAAAGGGTTGTCACAGTGACAGGGCATGGTATAGCAAACCCTTCCAACTTCAGGGCAAGAATTGGGACACCCATCAGAGAGCTTATAGATGCAGCAGGCGGTTTCACCCAGGATGCCGTGAAGGTGGTGCTTGGCGGTCCCATGATGGGATTTGCTGTCTCAGATCTTGAGATACCCGTCACAAAGGGGACATCTGGAGTGCTTGTCCTTTCAAAGAGCGAATACGCCCCTGCTGAGAAGTTCGGACCCTGTATCCGCTGTGGGAGGTGCATTGATGCATGTCCCATGGGACTGATGCCCTCAATGCTGAGTATCCTCTCTGAGAAGGGCTTTTATGAGGATACCAAGGAGTACAACATCTTTGACTGTTTTGAATGTGGTACCTGCACATATGTATGCCCTGCAAAGAGACCAATAGTACAGTTAATCCGGCTGGCAAAGATGCTTGTCAAACGATAATTCAAAATAATATCAAGGAGTTGGAACAATGGCTGTTGCTAAGAAAGAACAAGAGCTTATCGTATCAGTAAGTCCTCATATCAGAAGCGAAGAGTCTACATCCAGGATAATGTGGACTGTAACCCTCAGCCTTCTTCCTGCCTTTGCAATGGCTGTGTATTATTTCGGCCCGAGGGCTGTCTATGTGACCGCACTGTGTATTGTTGGTTCGCTCTTCAGTGAGTGGCTTGTCCAGAGGATGGCCGGCAAGGAGATAACCATCAAGGATGGTAGCGCTTTTCTAACGGGTGTCCTTCTTGGGCTGAATATGCCCTCATCCGTACCCTTTTATATACCCCTTGTGGCATCCTTTGTGGCAGTAGCGATCACCAAACAGCTCTTTGGCGGGCTCGGTTATAACATATTCAATCCTGCCCTTATCGGCAGGGCCTTTGCACTTATAACATGGCCAAGGGCGATGACCACATGGTTTACCCCTACGGCTGCCTTCATGGGCATGGATGCAACCACTACAGCCACCCCCCTGGGTATCATGAAGGAGGAGGGTGTTCAGAAACTCCTTGAGGTCTTCGGTGACAAGATGACCCTTTATACGAAGTTGCTCATAGGTTACAGGGCCGGCTCACTGGGTGAGACCTCCGTGATTGCCCTTTTGATAGGAGCGGCTTTTCTTCTGTACAAGAGATATATTTCCTGGCATATCCCCGTGTCTTTCCTTGCCACAGTGGGAGTGCTTACATGGATATTCGGCGGAAAGGAGGGGCTCTTTACAGGTGATCCCATAGTACACCTCCTCAGTGGTGGTCTCATGCTGGGTGCATGGTTTATGGCTACAGATTATGTAACATGTCCCTCTGTAAAGAAGGGGCAGATCATCTTCGGCATTGGCTGCGGCTTTCTTACCGCCCTTATCCGTCTCAAGGCAGGTTATCCTGAAGGCGTGATGTTTGCCATTCTCCTTATGAACTGTTTCACCCCGCTGATTGACAGGAATCTCAAGTCCAGGGTCTTCGGGGCCAGAAAGGAGGCCGGAAAGTGACATTCAAGGACATCATCAAGATAACCCTGAACCTTGTAATTCTCTATACCGCTGCCGGGTTGCTTATGGCTGCTGTCTATTCAAAGACATCACCCATAATCTATAAAAAGAACATTGAGGAAAAAAAGAAAGCCCTCCAGGAGATGATGCCTGAGGCTGATGATATAGTAAAGCTTGGGGACTGGTATCCCCACGAGAAACATGCCGAGTATTTTGAGGCAAGGAAATGCGGGGAGCTTAAGGTGAAGACCGTTAAGGATGAGGTTACGGGTACAACAAAAGAGGTGAGGGAGTGTGTGAATCCCGAGGTGATTGGCTATATTGTTCAGACCTTTGGGAAGGGCTACTCAAGTTATATAAATATTCTCTTTTCTGTTGATACAGACTTTGTCATACAGAAGATGAACGTACTTCATCATGCAGAGACACCCGGACTTGGTGATGAGATAGAGCTTGACTGGTTCAAGAACCAGTTCAAGGGGAAAGACCTTGAACACCTAAAGGTTGACAAGACAGGTACAAAAAAGGAGTACATCCAGGCTATTACCGGTGCAACCATATCATCAAGGGCTGTTGCAGAGGACGGTATAGCCAATGGATTGAGATTTTTGATGAAAGCCCTGAAAGGAGAGGTGGAACATGGAGCATCAACTGCCAGAGGAGAAGGTTAGTTACCTTAAGATACTGAAGACAGCCATATTCAAGGAAAACGTAATATTCAGGCTTGTGATCAGCCTCTGCCCGTCCATTGCTGTCACAAATAGTGTGAGGAACGGGTTCCTCCTTGGCATTGCCGTTGTCTTTGTTCAGGTGATGGTCAATGTGACAGTTGCTGCACTGAGAAGGTTCATCCACCCCAGGATCAGGATTCCCATATTCATGCTGATCATATCGGGATGGGTTACCATTGTTGACATGATAATGGCTGCCTATGCAAGGGCTGCCTACAAGGAGATAGGCCTTTATATCCAGATAATCGTGGCCTTCGCCTCAATACTTGCAAGGGCGGAGATGTTTGCAAGCAAGAACAAGGTGTTGCCATCATTCTTTGATGGTCTTGGCTCAAGTCTTGGTTTTCTTGGTGCACTGGTAACGATCAGCTTCTTCCGTGAACTCCTTGGGAAAGGGACTTTGCTTGGCCATACCATAGTGAACGCAAAGCCTCTTCTTATAATGGTGATGCCCACGGGAGGGTTCCTTGTGGTTGGGCTCCTTATGGGCTTCTTCAACTGGATTGATATGCGTTTTTACGGTGGCAAGGGTGCCGGCGGTGCCGGTGGACACTGAGCAATCAGGGGATTTGATTTTTGATTTGTGGAACTGGGATAATAAATAAAGTGCTTTCTTTAGAAATCAGGAGGAAGTGATGGAAAAGGAATTCTTGAAACTCTTTGAGCTTTTCATAGCCGCATCATTGATTAACAACTTTGTATTCACCCGCTTCCTTGGCCTCTGTATATTCTTCGGAGTCTCAAAGAAGATGGAGACTGCAATAGGAATGAGCATTACCTTTACCGCAGTGATGGTAATATCAGCCGCCCTGAGCTGGATTGTATTCCAGTACGTGATGATCCCACTGGAGATTACATTCCTGAAGATCATCATCTTCATTGGAATCGTGGCTGCCTTTGTCCAGGCCTCTGATACGATCATGAGAAAGGTCAGCCCAGGCCTGTATTATAAACTTGGAGTGTATCTTGCGCTGATCTCTACAAACTGTATCATCATCGCTGTCCCCCTCATCAATGCCGGAGAGAAGTATAATTTCCTTGAGAGCCTTTCCTTCGGGTTTGGCTCGGGTATAGGTTTTGCCCTTGCGCTGACCATCATGGCAAGCATCAGGGAGAAACTGGAGCTTGCAGATGTGCCAAGGCCATTCAGGGGGATGCCCATTGCATGGATCACGACAGCCCTGATAGCACTCGCCTTTACAGGTTTTTCAGGACTGATAACCCTTTAACTTTAACCGGAGGTAAGGTGAAATGTTTGACCATACCATACTATCACAGCTGATAGAATTCCTGAAGGGGCTGGACCTCGCAGGGATAATCAATCACATCCCGCTTCCCCATGTAGGGGTCGGTGGCGGTGTTGAGGCCAAGGAGAAGGTTGATCTCATACAGACCCTTGAGTTTACAGCAATTTTTGTACTTGGTGTGGGTGCGGTCTTTGGCTTCGGGCTTGCCTTTGCAGCCAAGAAGTTTGCAGTGAAACGTGACCCCCGTATTGACCAGGTGAGGGAGCATCTTGCCGGTGCCCACTGTGGTGCCTGTGGATATCCTGGCTGTGAGCAGTATGCGGAGGCTGTGGTGCAGAACCCTGATGTGCCACCAAACCTCTGTACCCCCGGGGGGGAGAAGTCCGCAAAAATGGTTGCCCTTATAACAGGGAAACAGGCCGTAGTCACAGAGCCGAAATTCTCCCGCATCATGTGCCAGGGTGACTGGACAAAGTCAGTTAAGAGGTTCAAGTACGAAGGGGTTCAGGACTGTCGTGCCGCGGTACTTGCAGGTGGGGGTGACAAGGCCTGTATGTATGGATGCCTTGGCTATGGTACATGCGAGAAGGTTTGTCCCTTTGATGCAATACACATGAACGAGAATCACCTTCCCGTGGTTGATGTGGGCAAATGCACGGGCTGCCGTAAATGCGAGATAGCCTGTCCGAAGAAGGTCATAGAGGTGCTTCCTGGAAGCAAGGCGGTGCTTGTGGCCTGCCATTCAAAGGACCGTGGTGCTGATACCAGGAAGTACTGCCAGATCGGCTGCATAGCCTGTGGTGCCTGTGTGAAGGTATGTCCCTTTGATGCACCTTCTATTGAGAACAATGTCTCAAGGATTGACCTTGACAGGTGCCGTGTCTGTGGGCTCTGTGTGAGAAAATGCCCCACAAAGGCCATTGTGGACCTTATGCCCACAAGGCCCAAGGCATTCATAATAGAGGAGAAATGTATCGGTTGTAATGCCTGCATGAAGATATGCCCTGTCAATGCAGCCTATGGAGAGCTTAAAAAGGTACACACCATAGACCAGTCAAAATGTATCGGCTGTGGTCTCTGCACTGCCCGCTGTCCGAAACAGGCCATAGACGGCACCTTCAA
>DROX01000103.1 GCA_011321725.1 Nitrospirota bacterium
AACTCCTGAAGGAACTGCAAAAGAGGGGGATTTTCATGGCAAGGCATCTCGCTGATATGTCAGAGGCCGGACTGCTTGCAGAAAGCCCAGAGGACATTCAGCTGAAGATTGATAACTACAAGAAGACCGACCCTGACATAGCCTATATATACATCCTGGACGGTCAGGGAAAGCCCCTTGTACATACCTTCAAAGGCGATTTTCCAGACAACCTGAAAAGCTCCCCTCTGTCAGACGGGAAGGGTGCATACCGGATTGAGAGAGTAGAAACAGAATTTGGCCCGGCCTATGACATATCCTTTCCTGTCAAGGAGGGCAAACTTGGCGAGGTACATGTGGGTCTGAAAGAGAGTGTTATCAGTGAGACATCCAGGACCATTACGCGCACCGTCCTGGAGATTGCCCTTATCGTCTTTCTTGTAAGTGGTCTCTTCTCTGTCTACCTCTTAACAAGACTGATCACGCCTCTGAAGGCAGTTGAAGAAGCAGGCCGGGAGATTGCCAGGGGAAATCTTCAGTACAGGGTAGATGTTAGAAGAAGGGATGAGATCGGGGTCTTAGCAGAAACCTTTAACAACATGGCGCAGAGCATTGAAGAGATGCACAGGGAGCTTGCCGAGTCCCACAGAGAGCTTGAGGCTGAGGTTGAGGAGCGCAAGGTCATACAGGCCGAGCTTGACAGGTCGGTAAGATTCCTGAATAATGTTTACGACAGCATTATTGATCCCTTCATGATCCTTGACAGGGATTTCAGGATAGTAAAGGTAAACAATGCCTATGCAGCATTGAAAAACAGGACCGTTGCAGAGCTGATCAACAAAACCTGCTACAGGGTGCTGGAGGGAAGAGACAGAACCTGCGGTGGCTGCGTAATAGAAAAGACCATCAAGACCGGTGATCCATCTGTAAAGGTAAAGAAGACAACCCTCCGTGATGGCAAGGAGATATGGCTTGAACTCTATACATACCCAATCTATGACGAGAACAGCCAGATTACTCATGTAATTGAATATACAAGGGACATAACAGATAAAAAGAGGGCAGAAGAACAGAGGAAAAGGATGATTGAGGAGCTTGAGAGGATATCAAGGACAGACAGCCTCACGGGGCTCTTCAACAGAAGGGCACTTCTGGAGCTACTTGAATACAACCTGAAAAGATCACACAGATACAAAACACCCCTCTCCGTTGTTTTATCTGATATAGACAGATTCAAATCAATAAATGACCAGTATGGACATCCTACAGGTGATGAGATTATAAAAAAAGTGGGCAGGTTAATAAAGGATACCCTCAGGGCCTCTGACCTCATGGGCAGATACGGAGGGGATGAGTTCTTACTGATCCTTTCTGATACAGCCCTTGAAGGTGCTATGGAGCTATCAGAAAGGATCAGACGGGTTGTAGAAAAGACAGATTTTGTAATAAATGAAGATCTTGTCCTGAGGATTACAATAAGTCTTGGTGTTATTGACTGTTCAGACATGACAGACGTGGATGAGATTATACGCCTTGTAGACAATGCCCTTTATGCATCTAAAAAGGCAGGAAGGAATCGTAGTTATACAATTAGTGTAAGTTAGTGATGACCCATCTTCCCCATGTTTTGTCATTTTCCTATCGCCGATTTTGGGAGGAAAGAGGGCATTCCACTCAGAAGATGGTGTATAATAAACCTGAATAGGATATTGATTATGACTATGTTAAAAGCAGAAAGGGATTCTCTTAAACTCCTTGCAGAAAGGCTCAGGAAGGTTCTGGGTAGCA
>DROX01000104.1 GCA_011321725.1 Nitrospirota bacterium
CTCTCACCCGTGGAAGCGGCTATTGCAGGGGTTTATATACATGGACTCTCAGGAGATATTGCTGCCAGGCACCTGACAGAATACTCCCTGACAGCTGGTGAGTTAATCAAATTCTTGCCAGACGCTTTCAGAAGACTGTTAGGTTAGACTATTGCTCCTCCCCGAAGTCTTCTCTCTTATCTTCAGCGTAAGGGTGCCAGTTCCACACCCCAGGTCCAAGCACAGAAATATGCCTTTTCTCTGCAAAATGGTATCTTTAAAATTGAAGGCTCTGCACGCCAGAACTCCATACCCTTCAACGGACCCTTAATAATTTCCCACCTTACTTCATACTCTCGCACCCCTGTACACCTTGCCTCAAATCTCCAGAAAGGTGTTATTATCCTGAGGATGTTGCCCTCCTTAACCGTGCCTGTGTCTGGCATCCACTCATGCCTGACCAAAGGGAATCTGTGCGAGGGTTCCACTTTTTATCATCTCAAGGTTTGTTATTATCTGAAAAAACCTGTCCAGCTGAGGCAGTGGCTGAAAGCGCAATGGTGTCTTTCATTATCCTTTTTCTATTAAGGCCATATCTTAAAGGTCTTTCTTCCATGGATACGATAGACACTAAACCCTCTTCTATCAAGCGTAAAGACTTCCCTGATGCCTGTTTCCTCCGCAAGGACTACCAGGGTGGCATCGGCAAAGTCCATCGGAATGTCACTATATTTATCCATCAAAACCTTGACTCTTGAAAGACTCTCAAGAGATTGTGGAACAAGAACCGCCCCTCCTTTAAGGATAAACTCAATAGATACCTTCTGTGCTTTTGGAGATGGACCAAGTAGATAAATGGTTTCAGTAAGAACAGGTTCGGTTGTAAGAAGTTGACCTTCAAAATCCTTAAAGAACTCAACACATTGCTTGTGATTTCTCTCACTGCGGTCAAGCAGAGCAACAAATGCTCCGGTATCCAGAAGAACTCTAAGCATTCTTCTTGATCTTCTTCAGTAGATGTTTTCTATGTGATTCCCCTAAGTCAGGTATTCCACTGGAGATACTTCCAATAAGGTCTTTTGTCCTATCGTAAGGCATTATTCTCTCTTTTTCATGAAATTCCTCAAGGAGCCTCTCGATTGCCATTCTTACAATATCTGATCGCTTGAGATGGTAGCGTTTGGCAATTTTCGTAATCTTCTCCTTCAGATCATCAGGCAGCCTCACAGTTAACTGGGATTGCATATCAATCACCTCCAGTATCATATTTGTAATGCAATTATATCACATTGCAATGCATATCTTCCAATGACCCTGATATACCCAAAATTGCCGATTGAATAACTATTAAAATTAAAATACTAATGGTCAGATAAGTATTGGCTTTGAGCGGATTTCTAAAACCCTCCTCATCTCTGCAAAAGAGGCTCTGATGTATCAGGTTAAGAATAAAAAGGGCATCCCCTCTGGAAAGGTAATTATTTGAAATCATACGCGCCCCCCGCTGTATGATTTTAATTTAAGATAATGTATCAAAAGAAAGACAATGTGGTCAATGGATGTGAGTTTGTATAGTTGTAAGCCTTCTGTCAATATTAATTATGCTTCCTGTCATCTACTTTGTTTCATCAAAGGCAAAATAGACATCCGTCATTCAATAGGCACCCATATCTCTGTCCTCAAATTCTCAGGCTTTGTCCTTCTTGGGTCACGGTTGAGATAGACCTCAAAGGAGGGTACATCCCTCAGTCTCTCTCCACTCTGAGGAAGCCACTTTGAGAATATCATGTTGTATGTCTCATCAAACCTGTCATAAGGGCCTTTGTGGAGAAAAACTGCATATCTGCCACCTGGAATGGTTTGTATACCTACCTCAGTGCTGCCCGTTCAAGACGAATCCTTCTTATGTATTCACTCAGAGTTTCACCGACAAAGGCAGTAAAGATACGGTGAAAATGAAATGGAGAGAAACAGGCAATCCCAGCAAGTGTCTGAAGTGTAAGCGAACTGTCAATATTTCCTGGATATAAACAAGAACCCTATTAAGCCTCTCTCTGTAATCCACAATCGTATCGTTTCTAAAATTCATGTAATTATTTTATCATCTCCTCTACGATTAGACTATTCCATTCTTGCTGATTTCATTCGTAATCCTTATAGGCATCTCTTATCTGTCTTAAAATCTTGTTTGACCTCCTGATAATCATGGGTATATCTCTCAGAGGAAACCTCTTAAGAACAGATATACTTTTGCTGACAGGAATCGCCTTTTTGTACAGATAGTACATCTCTTTATAGAATTCCTTAAGAGGAAGGGAGGTAGGCAGAAGGGTATGAATAAAATCAAAATAATCGTAGTTATGGGTTATCAGTCTGTCTTTAACCTCTTCGTAGAAGTCTGTACCTGGCAGTGGAGTAAGCACTGAAAAGGTGGCAAAGTTCAAACCCATCCTCCTGCAGTATTGTCTGAACTGCCTGAAATCCGATCTGTGGAACTCCGGCCTCACAATGAAAGAGGCGTAAATTTCTATATCGAGAGCTTGTAATATTTTTACAGCCTCCTCATTCTGCCTGATCGTTGAGCCCTTTTTAATATACTTGAGGTCGTCATCCCTGAAAAACTCAAGTCCCACAAAAACCCTTTCAAGACCTATGTCTTTCCAGAGTTCTAAGAGTTCAGGATGCCTTGCAATGGTATCGCTTCTTCCATAAAGAAAGTATTTCTTCTTTATTCCTGCCTCTTTTATGAGTTCTGCAAGGGTCCTCATTCTTCTGGCATCAATCAGGGATTCATCATCAGCAAAAAATACGAACTCCTCCTCTATCTCGGCAAGTTCCTTGATTATCATCTCAGGTCTTCTTCTCAGGTATCTCCCTCCAGCAAGTTTCCAGAGAGCACAGAAGCTGCACCTGAAGGGACAGCCTTTTGATGTCCTTACGGATGCAAGGGGTTTCATCCATTCGGTAAAGTACTCTCTCCTGTATCTTTCAGTAAGTCTCCTTTCTGGGAAAGGAAAGGCATCAAGGTCTGCCACTGGCTCGGGTGGAGTTTTTATGATACTGCCATCCCGTTTGCAAATAATCCCCTTTATTCCTTCAAATCCTTCTTTCTTTTCAATCCTCCTTATCAGCTCTCTGAAAACAAAGACTCCTTCTCCCATTACGACTATATCAATATCAGGAGAAAGAAAGTCTTCGGGAGATACGGTGGCGTGATGTCCGCCAACTACAGTAAATACCTCAGGATTCCACCTCTTTATCTCGCGAAAAAGACCCTTCACTATATTGACATTTACTGTATATGCAGTTATTCCCACCACATCAGGTCTGAAACCATCAAAAACCCCCTTCAGGTCCCGTTCAAGCCTCATGTCAAGGATTTTTACATCATGCTCAGCGATTACTCCTGCAGCAATGTACTCAAGGGCAAGAGGCTCATGCATATACAACTCATCAGCACCGATTGTAGAGGGAGAACTATGTGGTTGTATGAGCAGAATTCTCATCAGTGCTTTTTCTTCTCTATCCCCTTCAGGATTATATCCGTTGAATCCCTACCAATCCTGGTTAAAGAAAAACTCTTAGGATTGAAGACCCACTGAAGCAGCAGCCCATCAACTATGGCTATCAGGAGAGATGCTGTATGCACTGGATTGACCTTCCTGAAAACACCCTTCCTGATACCTTCCCTGATAAGACCAGCCAGCCTTGCTCTTGCATCCTTGTACAGTTCATCAAACCTGAAATCCACAGAGCCGCCCCCTCTATGCTCTGCCCAGAAGTCAAGAAGGATATGGCTCAGGTCTTTCCACTCCTCAAAGGCACTGAGGGCAGAGGTGATGAATCTTTTCAGCCTTTCCTGAGGAGGCAGATCCTTGTCTGTAACAAAGATTCGCTGATGAAACTCTGCCTTCATCTCCTCATAAAGTGCAAGAAATATTTCATCCTTACTGTGAAAATACTCATAAACCGTACCTTTGCCAATGCCCGCCTCCCGGGCCACATCAATCACCCTTGAGGCTGAAAACCCCTTGCGTGCAAAGACCCTCATGGCAGCACTCAATATCTCCTTCCGCTTCTCCTCTTTGTCTACAATCTTGGGAGCCATATCCAATTATAATACATGACCGACCAGTCGGTCAATATTAGAACCTTCGGAATTCTTCAAGGAATTCTCTACAAATCAGAAGTTTGTATCTATAGATGACTTCAAATGCCTTAACAGTTGACAGGCCTTTCTCCTCTATAGATAACAAGAAATCAAGATACTGGTGTCAAGCACCAATCTTTGTTTCACTTAACTCCTCTAACTTCATGCACGATCTTTTCAATCTCTTTTATGCTCATGGGCTTAATACTAACTCATCTGTATAACTAAAAAATATCTTCTTCCTCGGAAGGGAGAATTATTACCTCTACTTTGCTGCAAGGCTTGAAGGATAATAATTATGGTTATACTCTTATTTTTCTCTACAGATACAATCTTCTTTATGGCCGAGATAATCTTTACACTTCCGAAGTGCAAAGATATATAAAAACTGCAAAAGGCAAGACCTGCCCCTTTCGTGAGCCTCCTGGTTGATTTTTTATCTTTCCTGTGGTATGATTTA
>DROX01000105.1 GCA_011321725.1 Nitrospirota bacterium
AGCCCCTGCTTAAACACTCTGTGATGACCATGTATAAAAGCAGAGGGACCCCTGTATTCTGCACGGAAAGGGCTGAAGAGGTCATACACTATGTGAACCGGTTTCTTGGCAAGTCAATCATCCCCCTTGTCGTTATTGATAACCATAGAGATGATGCTACCACACCACCTGAGAACCTTGTGGCGAGGCTGAAGACAGATTATCCAGAGGTGCCGATTATTAATCTCCTGCCTGGTAATGACTATCAAAGAACACTCCAGGCAATCCGTGATGGTGCCAGGGCTGTACTGCCAAGGCCATCCCCCCAGGAAAAGGAGAGATTCATAGATGACCTGATCCTGCTGCTTGAATCGCTCAAGTCTTATCTTGACAGTTGCATGGCTGAGCAGCGTATATTCAGACAGAAGGGACAGCTTCTAAAGGATGCAGGTATCCTCTCCCGGAAGATCCGGAGACTGAAAGACCCAAGGGAGCTCTCCAGGGAGGTGCTTAGTTTTGTCTCACAGATATTTGAAAGGGCATATCTCTTCATCCAGAAAGGAGAGATGCTTTTAAGCGAGGGCCTTTTCAAGGACAAGAGAGTAGGCATCCCCCTTCTTGTACCCTCCGTCTTCCAGGAGGTACTGGAAAAGGGCATGATCTTCTGGGGCATCCCGGCAGACGGAGAGTTTATGGAAAAACACCTCTATTGCCATATAGGACCGCCTGAGCAGAAGGGTGTTCTCCTGCTGCCCCTGGTAAGGGGAAAAAGGTCTCCAGCCCTGATATATGCTGATCATGGAAAGAGCTCCCAGGATGTCCCT
Organism: Nitrospirota bacterium; assembly: GCA_011321725.1. Classification (GTDB taxonomy): domain Bacteria; phylum Nitrospirota; class Thermodesulfovibrionia; order Thermodesulfovibrionales; family JdFR-85; genus JAADHP01. The sequence continues at coordinate 804 of DROX01000105.1, forward strand.
CTGGATATGGCTTTACTTGATATGATCTCCAGCCATGTATCACTTGTTTATGACAACCTCTTCATGAGGAGGAGGCTTTCGGCAAGGCCCTGAGTGGCAGATAAAAAAATCTTACCGAAAGGAGGAGATGATGGATATCCCCACCTTGCATCAGATACTTGAGATAGCCTTTAACAAGGGTGTCTCTGACATACACTTTGAGGTAGACAACCCGCCCATCTTCAGGGTGAGGGGGCATCTGATCAGGGCCAAACTGAAAGACCTGAGGCCCGAGGATACAGAGTTCATAGCCAGGCTTGTAATGGAGCATCAGGACCGGCCCCTACCCGATGACCTGAGAGAGATTGATACATCCTACTCCCTGCCTGATGTGGGCCGATTCAGGGTGAGCATTTTCAGGCAGAAGGGTGTGATAGGGATCGTAATGCGGGTGATTCCCCACTACATCGGTACTTTTGAGGAGCTGAACCTTCCCCCTGTTCTTGGCGAGTTTGTCCAGATACCAAATGGATTGATAATCGTGACAGGCCCAACAGGCAATGGCAAGTCAACAACCCTTGCATCAATGATCAGGTACATCAATGAGAACTTCAACTACAACATAATCACCATAGAAGACCCGATAGAGTTCCTCTTCAAATCAGACAAGAGCTGCATTGTACAGCGTGAGCTTGGAATAGACACGGACAGCTTTGACAAGGCCCTTCGCGCTGCAATGAGGATGGACCCTGATGTTATCATGGTTGGAGAGATGAGGGACCTTGAGACCATTGAGGGGTGTATCAAGGCGGCTGAGACAGGTCATCTGGTAATGACAAGCCTTCATACAAACAATGCTGCCTCCACTATAAACAGGATAATAGGCTACTTCCCGCCTGATATGCAGGATAATGTAAGGCACAGGCTTGCGGAATCCCTTGTGGCTACCATCTCCATACGACTTGTCAGGGACAAGACAGGAGAGAGGATTCTCCCTGCCCTTGAGATCATGTACAACACCTCTACAATCAAGGCCTGCATACATGAAGGAAAACTTGACGAACTGGAAGAACATATTGAGAAGGGCTCTGACAGCTACATGATGCAGTCCCTTGACCAGCATCTGATCCAGCTCTGCAAACAGGACATAATCAGCCTTGACGAGGCAAAGAGGGTATCCCGTTCATCTGACCTTGAGCGGAAGTTGATTTACTTCTGAGGTCTCTTAAGCAAGCCCCGAACAGCCTGATATTCACACCAAACCATGTTTTCGGGTATAATATCAACTGGATTATAGCCGTATCTTTGCCATAAAAAAAACGAAGGAGGGTATTATGGGAAAGAAGGCATTTGTGTCGTTGATCCTGTTACTTTTACCCCTTTTTCTTACCTCCTGCGTAACCACCACTGCCGAGGTCCAGCAGCAGCCCACTGCACCAACCATGCAGGAGGCAATCACCTACCAGGGCCCAAAGGCAAGGATCGCCGTGGGCCGTATCAAATGCAAGGCAGCCAAATGCTCCGGTGCTATTGGTGACGGGATAAGGGACATGCTGATAAGCGGGCTCTTCAAGACCAATAAGTTTGTAGTGCTTGGTGGCAGGGAGGAGCTTGAAGAGATAAAGGAGGAGATTGACCTTGGAACCTCAGGGTATGTTAGGGAGGAGCAGGCACCACAGGCAGGTGGCTGGGAATCAGCAGACATCATCATCCTGGGTGCAATTACAGCCTTTGAACCAAGAGCCGAGGGCATAAGCGGTGGCCTTGGCGGGCTTGTGCCGGGTTTTCTGGGTGGAATAAAACTGGGCAAGAACGATGCATACATCTCAATGGACCTCAGGCTTGTGGATGTCAGGACAAGGAGGATCATAAACACCACAACAGTTGACGGAAAGGCATCCTCCTTTAACATAGGCGGGCTTGGTGTCGGCTGGGGTGGTGCTGGTGTGCTTGGCGGAGGCCTCGGGGTCTACAAGAACACACCCATGGAAAAGGCAGTAAGGGTGATGATTGAAAAGGCTGTAAACTACATTGCCTCACAGACACCTCCGGATTATTTCAGATACTCCCCTGGAGGTAAAACTGTAGAACCTGCCCAGCCTGTGGGGTTGAAAACTGCTGAGGCAGCCACTACAGGCGGCCTCCAGAGGCCATCAATAAAGTTCAGGCCAGGCAGCCAGGTGATATTTCAGGAGGATTTCTCCTCCTGCGAGGAGACACCCACCACCCTGAAGGTCACGAAGGGGGCTGTTGAATGTGTCGGTTTTGCAAACAAAAAGTGGATGGTTAATTCAACGCCAGAGGCAATGGTGAAAAAACCCCTTGACCTTAAGGGGGACTTCGCAATTGAATTTGATGTCTATAGCACTGACAATGCCCCTGATGCAGAGCTCATACTCGGACTCTCCGGTAAAGGTGCAAGTCTTTATATGCACAGCCCCTATATGGAGAACAACAGGGTCTTCTTTCTGCACTTCCCTGTAAAGACCCAGAAGGTTGGCGAGGCATCGGTAAAGGTAATACACCATGTGGCATTACAGCTCAAGGATGGTAAGTTCAGGATCTACCTGGATGGCAGGAAGCTCTTCTCAGTTGATGCTGACCCCATCTGGTTATCAAACAACAGAGACGGGATAATCATACGACAGGTGGGTGATATTGACAGGGGGAAATACCTCCTTATCAGCAATATAAAGGTCAGCAGGTACTAATGGTAATTTCCCTCTTGAACTCCCAGAGCCGCTTAAGGGCCTGATAGATCTCCCTGAAGCTTTGAAGATCAATGCTCTGGCCTGCATCTGAGAGAGCCCTGTCAGGCTCGGGGTGCACCTCTATCATCACACCGTCTGCGCCTGCCATCACAGATGCAAGCGCCATGGGACGTACAAGGGACCGCTTGCCGGTGGCATGGCTCGGATCAAATATTACAGGCAGATGTGAGAATTCCTTTACAAGGGGGATAACCGAAAGATCAGCGGTATTCCTGGTGGCCCGTTCATAGGTCCTGATGCCCCGTTCACATAGGACCACCTCCTCTGTACCCTGCACAAGGATGTATTCAGCCGATGCAAGCCACTCCTCCAGGGTTGCGGCAATCCCCCTCTTGAGTAATACAGGTTTCTTTGCCCTGCCCACCTCAATCAGGAGGTCATAGTTCTGCATGTTCCTTGCGCCTATCTGGAGTATATCAGCCACAGCAGCCACCTCTTCAACATGCTCGGGGTTCATTACCTCTGTAACTACCCGCATGCCTGTAGAGGCCTTGACCTCGGCAAGTATCTTAAGCCCCTCCTCCCTCAGCCCCTGGAAACTGTGGGGGGATGTCCTGGGCTTGAAGGCCCCACCTCGCAGGAGCCTGATACCCATCTCTGAAAGGGCCTGGCCAACCCTGAGCATCTGTTCCCTGCTTTCAACCGCACAGGGGCCGGCTATTACGGTGAAGTCTCTCCCCGAGCCTATCTCTATCCCCTCTGCAACCCTGACCACGGTGTCTTCAGGATGGAAATCCCTGCTGACAAGCTTGTAGGGCTTTGTAACATGAATAACCTCCCTTATCCCTGGAAGCTCCTGGAAGGGGGAGTCATCCACCCAGCCCTGGTTCCCGATGACACCTATGGCTGTGCGCTCAGCTCCCGGGATTACCACAGGCCTGTAGCCTATCCTTTCAATGGTATCCTTTACACGCTGGATATCCTCATCTGTAGCCTTATGATGCATTACTATCAGCATCCTTACAGCAGCCTCTCCAGGAGCCTGTCAAGTTCATCAAGGCTGTAATACTCTATCTCAATCCGGCCCTTCTTCCCCTTATGCCTTATCTGTACCTTTGTGCCAAGGGATTGCTTCAGCTTATCCTCAAGGGCCAGGATGTTTGGGTCCTTTTGCCCCGGCTTTTGCTTTCTTTTACCCTCAAGGAGCCTTTTACAGAGTGCCTCTGTCTCCCTCACACTGAGGCCTTTCTTGATAACCACCCTTGCAGCCTCAATCTGGCCGCTTTTTGTGGGGATTGAAAGCAGGGCCTTTGCATGACCCATGGAGAGCCGTCCTTCCGATAAAAGGCCCTTTACCTCTGGGGGGAGCTTCAGTATCCTCAGAAAGTTTGCCACCGTGGCCCTGTCCTTGCCGACCCTCTTTGCCAGATCCTCCTGGGTGTACTGGTATTCTTCAATGAGACGATTGAAGGCCTCGGCAGTCTCAAGGGGATTAAGATCGTCACGCTGTATATTCTCAATCAGGGCAATCTCAAGGGCCTCCTGCGAGGAGGTCTCCTTCACAATGGCGGGAATCCTCTTAAGCCCTGCCATCCTTGCCGCCCTCCACCGCCTCTCACCAGCTATGAGAAAATATCTGCCACTGTCCGCCTTCCGGAGTATTACAGGCTGGAGTATCCCCTTTTCCCTTATGGAGGCAGCAAGCTCCTCAAGTGCCTCCTCCCTGAATACCTTTCTTGGCTGCTCGGGATTGGGCTCTATAAGCCCGATATCAATCTCCTCGTGTCCGGGGCCTGTGTC